>DATINK010000344.1:0-5931 GCA_035474355.1 Chitinophagaceae bacterium
AACCTGAGCGCCGACGATCCGGAAACACGATCTCGGCTTGCTGCATTCCTGAAGGGCATGGAGGAATTGCTGTGCCGATGCATACTTTGAGGCGATATCCTTTCTCGATCTCCCGTTTGACCGCGGATTCAACAGCATCCAATATGGGTATTTCGATCGGGTCGCCATTAAACTTTCTCCAGCGCATAAAAAAAGAGGTTCTTCTAAATTATAGAAAAACCTCTGATCTGCAAAAGGGCACGGATTAATACCCCGATAAATCGGGAAAGGGAATTAGTTTATTGCTTAACAAATTTTTCTGTCCATTGTTCGCTTCCATTGCTGAACAGGATCAAATACATACCATTTGACATACGATCGGATTCCAACTGGTTGGTGCCGGTCACCAGGCGGCCATGCGACAATGTTTTGCCGTTGAAATCGAAAATGCTGTAATCATAGTTGCCCGGGCTGCTCACACGGATGGCTTCAGACTGAATAATATTACTGATCAGTTGGGGCCTTGGTACTGAATTGATCGATTTGATGGTAGCGACATTTGAATAATACTGCCGGCCATTATCAAATGTTACATTCAGGCGGTATTGCCCAGCCGAAGTAAAAGAAGGCCTGTATGAATAAGACCTGTCGCTGACGGCGGGTTGTGTAACCGGGTTGAAATTCCTTCCATCGATCGCTACTTCCAACACCTGGCTGATCACCTGTTCATCTGCATCAATGAGCCAGTTGAGCTGGTGTTTGTCGCCATTCAGGGAGCCATGCAATTCCAGTTTTCTCAAAGCCAGTGGGATGCCCTGGGTGATTCCATGGAGTGAATAAGACCCGAGGCTGGCATAATTCGGTGCATACAAATTACCCTTTCCTTCAATTTTCAGGTAATAGGTACCAGGCATAAGCGTTGTATCGATCACAGAGCTGAGGAGTGCTCCGGGATTATAAACATTTAATTGCGTTTGTGAACTGTTATACAAGGTTACCTGCATATCCAGGTCAGAACCAGAATTGTTAGTTCCGACATTGTAAGGAACAGCACTCAATTGGAAGCTACCAACGGTCGGCTGCACGAACTTGATCATGTCCTGGTCTGTATTTCTTTCTACGATACCGGAAACATTGAACTCGTTGTTTGCAAAACTCGCTGTAGTTGCTCCCCCAAATGTGGAGGCATGGTCATCTGTACGGTAAGTGAAACCATTACTCGTCGTAAGAACGGTCAGGTCGCTCTGAAGACTATTACAACCGAAGGAATTCGGCCCATTATTCCAAAGCGTAAAATTCTGGCCATAACCAACGCCCATGATGGGGGCCCAGCCGATCTCACCGGTGCCTGTGCCGTAGTTATAGTCAGATGTTTTAATGCAATTAGCGTCATAGGTAGCCTGGTGATACAATCCAAGTGTATGACCGGCTTCGTGTGCAGCTGCTTCTGCAATATTCTTGACATTATAGTTCAACAATGCCGAAAACACAAAGCAGGGAGTATCGTCACCCCAGGTAAAAGATCCTACGAAGGCAACACCACCGGCACTTCCATACCAACTGGAAGAAACGGTCACGATGACCCTGATCCTTTTGTTGGCGGGGGCGGCTAAATACTTGGTTGAATCGGTAGTTACATTCACGTCGAAAGGCCGGTAATCTTCTGCAATGCGATCGAATACGGTTTGGATCTGCGAATTGTTCAGGCCAGAAGCACCGCAAACAATGGGACCACTGGTATTCCAGCTGGTGCCACTGACGGTATGGCCATCAAAATCGAGGAATACAACTCCGTTTGCAGATGGATAGCTGCTCAAAACGGGAACCTGTGATTTCGCTGAGACTGCACCGGCGAGGGCCAGCACAATGAAGGCGGATCGGATTAGGTTTTTCATAACAAGGCGGATTTAAAAAGTTTTTCAATAGGTATGGACACGGATGTAAAAACGGGACAGTTAAACGATGATTTTTTGGATGATAGATTTATTCGTTAACCAGGTCATAGAAATTTTTCTTTACCAGCATATAATTGTCTTCCACTTTCTTTAACTCATACAGGTCGCCATGCTGAAAGCTGATCAGCCGGCCGGAAAAACTGGTCGTTCCGTCAGGATGGGTTAAACGGGAAAGGGTAAGTGTTGCGCCGTTAAAGTTGCTCGAACGGATCACCACGCTCTGTAGTGTGTTATCATACTTGGTAGCAGTAGAGACAACTTCTCCTTCCAGGCGGATCGCTGATTTTTCAGACAGGTCTGTGTTTACCTGCCTGCTCAGATCCGTATTCATCAGGAGATTCAGGCGTTCAATACTGATAGGAATGATCTCCGGCATGTTGGCGAACAGCTTCGGGCGGTTCATATCCGGCTCATTGACAGGGATGGTTTCCTTTTGCGCGAAAGCATTCAGGGAACAAAGCGTAATGCATACGCATACGATGGTACGAAGGTTTTTCATTTTGAACTTTTTTTAAAAATAGGATAGTGTTCAGCAGTCAAGATTGTCAACTGCAGTTTTCAGTGGGGACGGAAGTACAAGATTTGTGAAAGTTTTGCCGGGATGCAAGAGATAGGCTTGCAAATTTTTTGAAATGACGGGGTAGTACTTTGAACGCTATCGTAAAAGCACCAGTAATGAATTGTTGAATTACTTATTTAAGCTTGCGGAACGAAATGCAGTTGATATGAATCAAGGATGGGTTGACATGATTGAATTCATGAAACGCTTTAATTAATACTGCCCGGTGCTTAACATGACCAAAGTGCAGGCTTCTACCGGTTCTATGTTATTCTTCCTGGCGAGTTCGGCAAGCTCATCATTTTCCGCACCGGGGTTAAAAATGATCCGGCGGGGATGAAGAGAGAGGATATATTGATAATAGTCTTTTTGGTGAGCGGGATTTAAATAAAGGGTGACCGTATCGATACCTTCCCAGTGCTTCTTTTCGGTCTCTACGGTTACATCTGCTACCACTACATGTTTACGCCCCACTGCTTCTACGGGGTGATCATGACTCCTGAGACGGTGTATAGCCAGCCAACTATAACGGGAAGGATTGTCGGAAGCGCCCAAGACCAGTGTTTTCTTTTTACCACTCATAGTATAAATCTAATACCAAAATTTATTTGATGAACTTCATCATAGCACCAAGAAACCAATGTTCTTCGGCCCTGACCATAATATCCAGCGTCTTGTCGGCTTGTAACCCCAGCTTTTTAATATTCCCTACCGTTTCCAGGAAAGTTTTGATGTGCTTGTCTCTTTTATCTCCTTCCACTTCTTCCAGTTTGCCCATCAGTTCCAGCATGGGTTCCAGTTCTCTTTTCTTTCTTTCCTTGACGATCTGCTTCACCACTTTCCAGATATCCTTTTCAGCCGTGAAATATTCTTTTCTTTCACCGGGAAGTAAGACCCTGTCTACCAAACCCCAATTGATCAGCTCCCGGATATTCATATTCGTATTTCCTCGGCTGATATTGAGTTCTTCCATGATATCATCCTGTGTCATGGGTTCGGCACTGATCAGTAAGAGAGCATGTATCTGCGCCATTGTGCGGTTGATGCCCCAATGAGTTCCGAAAGCTCCCCAACTGCTGATGAATTGCTGCCTGGCTTCATGAAGTTTCATGACCCAAAATTAGGAGATGTTTTCGAAGTTTCAATAAATATTGAAAATAAGGAATCCCCGGCCTGCCCGGTATTATTTCAGGAGTTGATCCAGGATCTTGTGCTCAGGTTGTTGCAACATGTCTTGCATGGTTTTCAGGTCCGTGTCGAACAGCCCGGCACCGCTATAGCCTGAATAGCCGGGTTTCAGCGCAGCCGTGGGAATGATCGCGTCGCTCATGATCATCACCTTATCACCCAGCTTTTCAAGGATGATCTTACGGTTGATATCATATTGAGTAGTAAACCTGATATTGGCATTGTGAAGAAACCTGAAAGTGGCCTTGAACCAGGGGTCAGCTACTATCGATTTATAAATAGCGGGATGATCCGATTGAGCCACCTGCAGGTACCATGAAATGAAAAGCTCAAACTCAATCAGGGAATAACGAAATCCGCCAATAGCACCCAGGTACTTTATCCAGGGTTCAGCATCCGACCACCCATACTGGTCCCGGAAGTAGTTGAAGAGAGCGAGTTCTGTAGCGAATGAATGGTAATAGGCTACCATCTCCTCTAATAAACCCAGCGCACCATACTGTTGGGTCACGTGGATCTTTTCTTTGCTATTCACATAGGTATCATACCTGAATATTTTCTTCCGGGTACCAAGGGGTACAATTTTATTGATCTCTTTCGAAGGGAAGGTCTTGAAATTCCTTGCCCCATACCATAAGGTATCATTGATGCGATACCTGATAAGGGTATCATAATAGCTGGTGAATGTATTTTGATAGGTATGAAACCCTTCATGTACAACCGTAGAGATTGAATAAACATATTCCTTGACTGTTTGCCCATCGGCCATCGAATTGATCGATTTTTCATCATAAGCCTCCAGGACCTTGTAATTCTCCGGGAAGTATTTTTTGCTTAACTGCAGGATCTGCTCTTTTTTGCCGGGCTGGTTTTGTTGATCTGTCAATGGCAAAAAGAACAACAATACACTAAGGGAGAGCGCTAACATATTATTAAAAGTAATGGGGCAGGAAAAGACTTCAAAATGACGACCCTGGTTTTACCAATATATTCACGAAAGCAGAACGACAAAGGCAGTTAAATAATATCTAAATTGCCCCGGTGAAAATAATATTCTCCTTTCTGTTCATTCTGTTATTCCGCATTGGCCAGGCACAACCAGCCAAAACCTTTCGTTTTGCATTCCTTTCCGATACGCATATTGGTTCTCCCGATGGGAAATCGGAAGAGGACCTTCGCCGGAGTATCGCCGATATCAATGCCATGCAGGATATCGCTTTTGTGGTCATCACCGGGGATATTACTGAATTGGGCACTAATGACGAACTGACCCGTGCGAAAAAGATCTTCGATCAACTGAACGTTCCTTTCTATATCATTCCCGGTAACCATGATTCAGGTTGGAGTGAAAGCGGTGGGGTGATGTTCTCAAAAATTTTCGGGTACGACCAATTCAGTTTCGAATATGCCGGTATCCGTTTCCTGGGATGCCCTTCCGGTCCCTATGTCCGGATGAGCGATGGACATGTGCCCCGGAGTTCATTGAACTGGCTCGACAAGGAACTGAAGAAACTGAAACCGGGACAACCCCTCATCTTCCTGAATCATTACCCGATCGATAACCAGCTGGACAACTGGTACGAGATCACCGAAAGACTGCGCCATTATAATACATGGGCCATCCTTTGTGGTCATGGCCATACAAACAAAGCTCTTGTATTTGAAGATATCCCCGGAGTGATGGGCCGTTCCAACCTGAGAGCCAAAGCTGAGGTTGGAGGATTTAACCTGGTTGATATTCGCATGGATTCAATGATATTCACAGAACGAAGACCCGGTGTGGTTACATTGGATCCCTGGACAGGCATAAAAATCGAGAAAAGGAATTACGCGTTGAATAAAACATTCAGCAGGCCTGATTACAGCATCAATAACAAATATGCGGTGATAAAAGAGAGATGGCGTTATTCTTCTGATGCCAATATCATTTCCTCCCCGGCAATTTTCGGGGATAAACTGGTAGTAGGAAACCAAAATGGAAAAGTTGTTTGCTTATCATTGAAAGATGGAAAACAAATATGGTCCTTTCTTACCCAGGGTTCTGTTTTCTCATCTCCGGCCGCATCAGGCGGACAGGTCATTTTTGGTTCTGCCGATGGTTATATTTATTCCCTGTCCGGCAATACAGGCAAGCTGAACTGGAAATACAAAACAGGAGCAGCCGTGATGGGTTCACCTGTCGTCTTGAACAAACTGATCTATATAGGAGGAAGCGATCATAGCTTCCTTGCTCTGGACTTTCAGACAGGA
>DATINK010000345.1:0-15002 GCA_035474355.1 Chitinophagaceae bacterium
ATTTGCATTCTTTTCAAAATATCTATAATCTTTTGGGTCAAGAAACTAAAAAATAGAGACGAGTCCACTAAAATAGATTAATCTCTCATGACATAACGAATCAATGTTCAAATTTCAATTTAAATCGATATAGCACCCATCGATGGTGGATTCGCTGCTATCACTTTCAATACACAGTCGGACACCAGAAGAGTGCAAACTTCCTACGACGGTGGTAAAACCTGGCAGGCCATCGATGCCGATCTTCCACCGAGTATGAAGATTTCCTCCATTATCCAGGTGGGTGATTATTTCTTTTGTGGTCATCCCAACGGCATTTACCGATCAAGAGATAAGGGGAAAACATGGCAATTGATACTTCCTTCAATAGAAAATAAGGTTTTCAATTTATCTGTTTCAGGCAATGTGATTTATGCCATACCCAGTGCGGGAGGATGTTGAAAACTCCGATTAACATTCATCCTTTGTTTAATATTACCACAGGTGGCAGATAGGGTTAGAAAGACTAAAGTTTGTTGGTATATTAACCCCGATGTAGAACAAACAGGAAAAAATTAAATACACGCAAATAACCAAAATCCTACTGACCTGATCTGTATGATTACTTAATAGAAGAATAAATCAAACTGTTGCAATTATAGCAAAATGAATTAAATGATTTTTTTTGGAGAATATTCATACTCATTAAAGTCGATAACATATAAAATTAAAGCTACTTCGAAAAAGAAGTAGTTCATATTAGCCATGCGCCCAACATGGGGTTTGCTGCTATGCTGGCTGAAGAATATGTACTCATCGTCCCGTTCGCTTATCATCTGTAGTCCGGGCTTGACGAATAAAGCCGAGCCACAGAATATAACATCAACTATATTAACTTTACTCAGCTGCGGTTCGAGCTTTGCGGATTACGGAAGCACAGCAGAAAGCCCTGGCCGTTGTTAGTGGCAATGTTAAATATCAAACCTGTGACGACAGCAAGTGTCTCTTTCCTAAAAAAGTGGAGTTTAATGTGGCATTGCAATATGTATGCATGTGACTTTCGGGAACTTTCAATAAGTAAGCAATTATAGCCATCTTCATGAAGCCGAAATTGACAATTGTTACACTTCTTTTTTATCAAATAGTGTTCTCGCAGAGAACTGCTGATTCAATTTATTTCAGACATTTTGAAAAATTTATCTATTCAACTGAAAAGTTGATCAATGCTGGATACCAATTAGATTATTTGGCATTAGGCCCAAAACCGGACAATTCAAATACAGATAGCCTATTCTACTATCTGAATGAGGTAAAAGCTGGCTTGCGAATACTAGATTCCGTGGGCAGGTTCTCGATGGCAATGGCAGCGTACTTCGAAAATGGAAGACGAGATCGCTTCAGGGACCTCACTTCCCCCATTGCGCAATTGCAATGCTCCTATTCCCATTACATGCAAAACCTAAGAAATGCAAAAGAAGATTTGACCGCTATCGTTACCGCAGCCTTAACTCTCGATAAACACTTAAGTAAGGGATATCCAATATCAATTTTTTGTCCATATACATATGATGAAGTCCGTGTAAATTTTGGAAAGACACCATCTAAAAAAATAGATTTTGCTAACCCTATCAATTTCCTGGATCAAACTAGTTTCCTTATTTCAGGTTGGTATTTTATTGTTGACTCGTTAACTGATTTCGAAAGGCAGTTAAACAAAACTAAAACTTTTTATTTCATTGATTCGACACCAATTATTACAGCGAAAAATATTGAAAACCTCAAAATATATGAGAGGAAAGATGGTGGCGGTTTTGGGTTGGAAATCCTATTTGACAAAGATTCCAAAATTCTATGGAGTGATGCTACAGAAAAAGCATCTGTTCGTCATCAACGCCTTGCTTTTATCCTATACAATAACCTAATATACGCTCCTAAAATATTAGAAAAGATTACTAACGGGATAGCGGACTTGAAAGGTTATACACTGGAAGAACTAGAACTATTTAAGGAAAAACTTGAAAGAGAGAAATGATATGTTGAAGAATATATCTCAATTAGATGACCTGAAATAAACACTGCCACAAACATCGGCTTTATGCCAGGGCCCATCGTCTTCGGCAATGATTTTAAATTTTAAATGTTAGATGTTGAATTAATTGAGTTCAACTCACGGATCGCAGCTCGTAACTCGCAGCTTTCCTGTAACTTGTTCTGTAAGGCCCGGCCTTGCTTCGCCGAAGCGGCTACGCGAAGGCGCAGCATAAAGCCCCCGACAAGTCGGAGCAGGCTCTGGTCGTTGGCTGCAATGCTCGACAGTTCACACACTTCAAAACCCACATGACAATAGACAAGATCGACAGTTTTGATGAAAAGGCCGAACTGCTTTTTCGAAACTTGATATCCGATTATGGCTATACTTTAGAAGGTAAAAATCTCTTCGAATTAAATGGAATGAAATGGTCAACAAAACATGTTTATATCAACAGTGACACCCATTTAAAAATAGAAATCCAACAAGCGCCCTACTATACCGATTACGGTTTTTCAATCTTTATTTACAACTTAAGAACTGACGAGTATAATATTTTATACAATATTCCACATGATAGTCATGATGAAGAGGACAAGTTTCTAGTGAGGGCTCATCAAACATTATTCTCAAGCTCAGAAGCAATAGATCTAATAAGTGGCAAATATTGGCGCAAGCTTTCACATATTCTATTTCAAGAATAATAAGCACTGCAGCCAACATCGGTTTTACGCCAGGGCTCGACCCCTGCCTGCTTTCCCCTAAATTCGTAACTTTCCTTTTGGCCGCGCCTGCCCCGCAAAATGCGGGGGCATAAAGCCATGGTCATTAGCAGCCAGCACTTTGTAAGCAGTTTCCATTTTTTAACCTTTCTTGGCACGAATTTGTACATAATATTGTACCTTTACATGTACAATATTTAAATATGCAAGCGATATCCATTTCACAACTCAGGGGGAACATTAAGAAATACCTGGATGATGTAAGTAAATCTGCTGATATCATTATTATTCCTCGAACTTCTGAAGAAGATGCTGTTGTTATTATGTCCATTAAAGAATATAACTCTTTAAATGAAACAGGACACTTATTATCCAGTTCAGCTAATAGGAAAAAACTTCAAGAATCTATCACTCAGCTTAAGAAAGGCGAAACTCGCAAATTCAAACTAACCTAATGAATTTTGAGTTCACAAAAAATGCATGGGGCGAATTTGAATATTGGAAAGAAGCAGATCCGGCCATCTACGAAAAGATCAAAGAACTTCTCAAAGACATTAAAAGATCACCATTCCAAGGAATTGGAAAACCTGAACCTCTCAAATATGATTTAAAGGGGGTTTGGTCTCGTAGCATTACAGGAGAGCATAGACTTGTTTATAAAGTTGAGGGCAAGAAAGGAGCAGGTCAAAAATGCTCTATTATTCAGTGTCGTTATCATTATGAGTAAATTTACCTTATTAAACTCTTTCACTTAAAATACGGAGGTTATTATGATTGATCAAAAAAGTTCAACCTTATTAATATCAGAATACGAACAGAAATGGATTGATGGTTTGAATGGTGGTAATGTTTCTGTCGCTGATGAAGTATTCCAGCCTGACTGTGTTATTCATATTAATGGTAACCCACAGCGAGACCTTTCATTAGATAATTTCAAGCAAATGGTATCCGGACTACTGGTTGCCTTCCCTGATTTGCATTTTACTATCAATGATCAGTTCATATCCGGAGAAAAAGTTAGCACCAGATGGACCGCTACAGGAACAAACACTGGACCTTTTGGTGAAATGCAAGCCACTGGCAGAGGAATCGAAATTGAAGGGCTTATCATTGACTACGTGGTAAACGGAAGAGTAGCAAAGCGATGGGAAATATGGGACCAGATGGCTATGATGCAGCAACTTGGTCTCGTTTGAACTGGAACCTACCCGCAGAAAAAATACCTGCTAACAAAGAAAAGTCTGCGCCCACATAATGAAATATTACTTCCTGGGTTTGGGAATCAAACAATCCTGCCCCGAATGGCTTTTGCAACTGCTTCGCTTTTGGAGTGAACGTGCAGCTTCTCATAAATACTCCGGATATGCCCCCGAACGGTATCAATGCTGATATAACAGGCATCTGCAATCAGTTTGTAACTCATTCCGTTTACGAGACAGGAAAGGATCTCCTTTTCTCTTTCTGAAAGTTTAAACGTATTTATTTCGGAGGCGGGCGTTTGAGAGCCCACCATTTTGAGGACTTTGGTCGCTACTGAAGGACTCATCGGGGCTCCCCCCTCATAAGTCTCTTTTATAAAATCCAGTATCCTTGAAGGAGACGTGTTTTTCAGGATGTATCCCGAAGCGCCGGACAGAATGGATTGAAAAATTTTATCACTGTCTTCAAAAATAGTCTGCATGAGCACTTTGATGGAGGGATGTTTTTCCCTTAATATGCCCAGGGCTTCTATTCCATTCATGCCTGGCATCTGGATATCCATTAAAACGACGTTGGGGTTAGTTTCTTCAATGTTTCTTAACAGGTCCAGGCAGTTTTCATAAGCCCCCACACATTGAAAGCCTTCGCTTCCATCAAGTAACTGAGAAAGACCTTCCCGCAGGCTGTGATTGTCTTCATAAACAAGGACCCTGATCTTCATTTCATCAATAGATTTTAAACAGCAATACTCAATTCGATCGTTGTTCCGTCGCCCGGGTGGGAATCAATACTGATCTTCGCTCCGATCTCTTCCGCTCTCTTCTTCATATTCTTTAACCCGTTCCCACCGCGGGAAGTCTGGATATCAAAACCTTTTCCATTGTCACGAATCATGAGTGTCATTATCTTTTTTTCTCCGCTAATCGTAAACATAGCTTTGCTGGCACCTGAATATTTGACCATATTGTTTGTGGCTTCCTTAAATATCAGGTATAAGTTTTTTCGGACATCCATAGGAAGTTTCAGTTTCGCCACTTCCTCATCCGCAATAAATTCAAAATCAATATTTTTCGCCCCCAGCAATTCATAAGCAAAACTTCTCATTCTTAAAATGATCTTCTCAAATTGATCATTCTCCGGGTTGATCGTCCATACGATGTCCGCCATCGCATCCAGCATCTTACGTGAATGCTCGCCGATCGTTTCTATCAGGGGAGTGATCTCTTTGGCAGGATCCCTGGCCATCTGGGAAAATATAGAAATGCTGCTGAGGGTGCTTCCTATATCATCATGCAGGTCGCTCGCGATCTTATTTCTTAGTAACTGTAATTTCAATTGTTGACGGTTACGGTAATTTCTATAAATAAAAAAACCAAGTATGAGCATAAGGGCAAGCCCGGCCAGTAAATATTTTTTGAGTTGTTTTTGCCTGATCAGGTCGAGGGTTTGTACTTCCTTTTCCTTTTGCAGTAATGCCAGTTGACCCTGGTTCCGGTCTGATGCTGCTTTACTCGCTGCAAATTCAGCACTGTCTTTTTCCATTTGCAGCTGCTGCATGGCAAGTTCTTTTTCCCTGAGTAACAATGTTTGGTGCTGTTGCGTGCTTAATAAAGTCTGCTGCCGGAGTCTTGATTCAGTCAGGCTTTGCTGGAATTGGAGAGAGTCACCTTTTTTATTAAAATCATATTGCATTTGCGCCTGCATGATCTTATTGTTCACTTCTTCACCAGATAGGCTATCCCTGTACAGAATATACGCTTTGTGATTTTCAAGAGCCCCTTTCCAATTTCCGGTTGCACTGTCCAGTTTTGTCATCAATTCGTAAGCTATTTTGATATTCTCGGATATTTCAAGCTCCTTTGAAAGCGATAAAGCATCATTCAAATGTTGCCTGGCTTTTGAATAATCGCCAAGGTCGGTATAGACCCCACCCAGGTTAAGATAAGCCAGCGCAAGCCCTTCCTGGTTTCCTGCTTCCTTGAATAGTTGATCCGCCACCAGGTAATTTGCTAGCGCTTCAGCATAATCAGACTGGTTATTATAAATGTTACCGATATTACTCTTCGCTGCAGCAATCCCATTTTTATATCCCAGTTCTTCACTGATACGTAAGGCAGCCTGGTGGTTTTTCAGGGCTTCAGGATAATTCCCCTGGTCTTCATAAAGAAAACCGATGTTAAAGTAACGATCGATCATCGCTCCTTTATTCCCGATCTCCTCATACATTTTTATAGCATCAAAATAATATTTCAATGCTTCCTGGAACTGCCCCTGGTTTTCATAGACAAGCCCCATGTTATTGTAAATAGCGGCCTTGCCATTCTTATCGCTGATCTCCTCAAATATTTTAAGGGCAAATGAATAATTCCCGGATGCATCTGAAAACTTTCGCTGCACCCAGTAAACCTGGCCAATATGCAGGTAAGCATAGCCAATAGCACCCCGGGCTCCTGTTTTTTCGTAAAGTGAAAGTGATAAAAGATAGTTTTTAATAGCCGCTGCGTAATTGCCCTGGCTATAATTTATATTTCCTAATTGATTTTGAATATTACCTGTGTTATTGATGGCATTTTTGATCCCGTTCTTAAATGCTAATTTCTCTGCCAGGACAAGCGCATCGGCAGCATATTTTTTTGCACCGGGAATGTTATTTATCCTGAGATAGCCCCTGCTCAGTAAATTCAGTGTGTTCACTCTCCCTGTATCATTCTTTTGGTATTTTAAACTGGCAAGCAGGGAATCGGTCCTGGGATCGGACTGTGCCATGACAAATAATGAATGGATGGAAAAATAAATGAGTGCCAGGTAATATCTCTTTCTCATGCAACCGATTCAGTGTTCTTCCAAATTAAGTGAATTTTAGTTTACCGCTAAACAGCATAATCATGCTATTTACCGGTCAAGAGGGTTCAAAAACAACATCTTTATGCTGTTTTATCTTCCAACACAGCCCTTACCTTTAATTTATCACTAATCGGCCAGGAGAACAGAATACCAGTATATGAGCCGCGCACGCTTTCACTATATAGTAATTGCAATTCTCAGCGGGATAATAATAATTTCCTGTAAAAAGGAACGATCATGTCAAACCTGCCTGGCAAAAAAACCACCGGTTGCCAATGCGGGCCCCGACCAAACCATCTCTTTACCCACCGACAGTGTATTGTTGAATGGCAGTGCATCGGGTGATCCAGATGGTACAATAACATCCTATTCCTGGAAAAAGCTCAATGGCCCGGCTTCCTACAATATAAACAGCGCTACTACGGCAACCACGCTCGTTAAAAATCTTATCACCGGAAATTATGAATTTGAATTGACTGTTACTGATAATGATGGTCTGAGCGACAAAGACTCTGTAATGATCCGCGTATTCAACTCCACGCAAGCCAACCGCCCACCCGTTGCCAACGCGGGGCCCAACCAAACCATAACACAGCCCCTGAACACAGCCACCCTGGATGGGTCAGCCTCCACCGATCCCGATAACAATATAGTGGCCTACTCCTGGACAAAGATCCTGGGACCAGCATCCTTTACAATCCAAAACCCAAACCTTGTGATCACCGATGTGACAAACCTTACCCAGGGGATTTACCAATTTGAACTGAAAGTAACAGATACCCTGGGATTGTTCTCATTGGATACAATGGAAATAAAAGTGATCGCAGGAAATCTGCCACCCGTTGCGAATGCCGGACCGGACATTTCTGTAAACTATGATCTGCAAACCTGCAGTACTGTTCCGGCTTCCGTAACGCTTGACGGACGTGCTTCTTTTGATCCGGATGGGACTAT
The DNA here is from genome assembly GCA_035474355.1 of Chitinophagaceae bacterium. Taxonomy (GTDB): domain Bacteria; phylum Bacteroidota; class Bacteroidia; order Chitinophagales; family Chitinophagaceae; genus DATINK01. The sequence continues at coordinate 7,729 of DATINK010000345.1, forward strand.
TTTATCCTATTCATGGACAGTCCAATCATTTACGGGTCACAGTAATATCGTCAGTCCTAATAATTCAGTTACCCTGGTAACCGGTATTTATCCCGGGAGCTATATCGTTTTTGTATTGAAAGTAACTGATAACAACGGTGCATCGGATACGGCTAAGGTTTTGATACATGCGATTAGTATGATGAATCGTCCAAAGGTAAATGCACATCTCGTCCCCGTTGGGACGCTCTCTCAACTCAGGGATCGCATTGCCGTAGGTGCAGCAGCCAATAAAATTGTTTATGCAGGCGGACAGGTACTTTCCACCTATCAATCTAGTTCCAGGGTTGATATCTATGACATTTCAACCCAAACCTGGACAACTGCTGAATTGAGCGAGGCACGTTTTGGTATTGCTGTCGCTTCCTTGGGTAATAAGATATTTTTTGGAGGCGGGAATAAAGACTTTGGGAATTTTTCATCCCGCGTGGATATTTATGATGCAGTTGCAAATACATGGTCAACAGCCGAACTCAGCATGAATCGCATGTTATTGACCGCCGCAACGGTAAACAACAAAGTATTGTTTGCCGGAGGTGCCCATTCAGAAACTGTTCCCGGCGGCTGGTATTGGACTGGGACATCCTTTTATTCGGACCGGGTGGATATTTATGATGGAGGAACGGATACCTGGTCTATTGCCTCATTAAGTGAAAATTACCGGCTGGGAATGTCGGCAGTAACACTGGGTAACCAGGTTTATTTCGCCGGAGGGACTGGTGAAATTATTTATTCTTCCGGTTGGGATGGAGGCGGACATACATCCAGAATAGACATATACAATGCTGCCGGGAATACATGGTCTACTGCGGAGCTCAGTGAACCCAAAGCTTATCTCGCCGGGATTGCTGATGGTAACAAAATTTACTGGGCTGGCGGAATAACCGCGGAATATCGTCCGACGAACCTGGTAGAAACATTGACTACTGGTGTTGGTTTATCAACTCCTTACTCATGTTTATTTCAATCCAATGCAGTCGGCAGTAACGGAGCTGATTATTTAAGCTTTGAAGCCGTATTAAAAGATAATAAGATCGTGTTTCTTCCCGGGGGTAGTGCGGAGAGTAAAGATAATTTCGATATATATAACGTTGCTACCAATATATGGTCTATTGGCATGCTGAACCAAACCTTGTCCGGTTGCGCAGCCATTTCGCATAACAATACAATTTATATTGCCGGGGGTTACCAGAACTATTCATTATCCAACCAGGTTTGGAAGTTGGAGTTTTGATCCGTAAAAAAGAATTGAATAATTCGTTGGAAGTTTTGAATTCCAGTATATGAACAGTATACGATTCATTTTTATCAGTATTGCGCTTCTCACCGGGATATTATTCAATTCTTGTAAGAAGGAACATTCCTGCCAGTCTTGCCCGGCAAAAAAACCACCGGTTGCCATCGCGGGCACTGACGAGGTCATCACTTTGCCAACCGATAGCGTATTTTTGAATGGAAGTGCATCGAGTGATCCGGATGGTACAATAACATCCCATTCCTGGAAAAAGATCAATGGCCCGGCTTCCTACAATATAAACAGCGCCACTACAGCAACCACGCTCGTTAAAAACCTTATTACCGGGAATTATGAATTTGAGCTAACCGTTACCGATAATGATGGTCTTACCGATAAAGATTCAGTACGGGTGCAGGTAATCGATTTATCGCCTAATCGCCCACCCATTGCCAACGCCGGTCCCAACCAAACACTCACCTTACCTGTTAGTACAGCTAATCTTGATGGATCAGCATCAACTGATCCTGATTATAATATAACCGGCTACGCCTGGTCAAAAATCTCAGGGCCCGCTTATTTTAATATAACTAATCAACTGGGCATGCAAACCACTGTTGATCTGGCCCCGGGCATTTATCAAATAGAATTAAAAGTAACTGATGCAGCTGGCCTGTTCTCCCTGGATACAATGGAAATAAAAGTGAATCCCGGGGTTGTCAACCAACTGCCTGTTGCCAATGCCGGAACAGATGCAACATTCACGTTTGATCTTCAAACTTGCAGCTTTAGTCCTGTAACAACTACTTTGAACGGGTCAGGTTCAATTGACCCGGATGGAAATATCACCCAATACACCTGGTCAGGCCCAGGCCTTATTGCTAATCCACATGCAGCTATAACAACAGTCAGCGGCTTGTTACCGGGAATGAATTTCTTTTTTTTAACGGTGAGAGATAATGCTGCTGGAATAGATGTAGACACGATGTTGGTCAACATATATGGTATCAACCGGTCAACTGTTAATGCCCAGCTGGTCCCGTTCGGAACGTTGACAGGTGGACGGATAAATATGGCCGCAGCTTCTCTGGGAAACAAACTTTTATTTGCCGGAGGATACGATAGTGAGGTTGAAACATCAGTATCAATGGTAGATATATTTGACCTGGCTACAAACACAAAGACGACAGCTTCACTCACTGTTCCCAAACATGATATTGCCGTTACCACCTGCGGCAATAAGATCTTTTTTGGCGGGGGGTATTTTACGGATTCCTGGACCGCTCATCTAAGCAACCACGTTGATATATTCGATGTCAGCACAGGCGCGTGGACCAGGGCCTCACTCAGTAATGAAACAAGTGGCCTGGCTGCTGCATCAGTAGGTGATAAAGTTTTTTTTGCGGGTGGCAGCTCACCGAATTGGATCATTGACTTTTACAATACAGTTGACATTTACAACCTTACGACAAATACCTGGTCTACCGCGACCTTAACACAGGCACGGGGTTTTTTAACCGCTAATACTTCAGGAAACAAGATCTATTTCGCAGGGGGTATGAAAAGTACCTATACTCCGTCGGACAGAGTTGATGTATACGACAACAGTACAGGAACCTGGGGAACATCAACTTTGAATTTACCCAGGCAACATCATGCTTCCATTGCTGAAAATAACCAGATCTATTGGGCCGGGGGAGATAATATTGGGCTTTCAGTTGAAATCTTTGACCCGGCAAGTCAAACTTCTTCTCTCACCTGCTTGTCACAGCCTGTTTATGACTGCAAGGTGGTTCGAAAATTTAATAAGCTTATTTTCTTTGCCCCTTCAGGCATCGAGACTAATAAGTTTGACATTTACGACCTTTCCACACATACCTGGTCCATTGGTCTTCTGGACCGGCAAATGTATGGAGCTTCTATCATTGCAGTAAACAATATTGTTTACGTTGCCGGCGGCATCGTTAATAATGTCCTCTCCAACCAGGTTTGGAAGCTGGAGTTTTAGATTCTTAATCATGAACACATTGGCAAGATTTGTTGCTTTTATATTACTAACAGGAATATTGTTTTACATCTCTTGCAAAAAAGAATATTCCTGTGAAAACTGCCCCAGCAATCCACCTGGCAGTACAAATAAATCACCTATAGCTAATGCGGGTCCTGATCAAACCATCATATTGCCAATGGATAGTGTTAGCCTTGATGGCAGCGCTTCCAGCGATCCTGATGGTGCAATAAGCAGTTCCCAATGGATCAAGATCTCCGGGCCCGCATCTTTTACTATTAATATTGCATCGGCTACAAGAACTATTGTTAAAAATCTTACAGCAGGAGCATACAGGTTTGAATTGAAAGTAACAGACAATGGAGGCTTGTCTGCAAAAGATACCATGCTGGTGATTGTAGATTCTATGATAACGACTAATCATCCGCCTGTTGCGAATGCAGGGAATGATACTACAATTACTTTACCCGCTAATACAGTAACGCTGGATGGCAGGCTTTCTGCTGATCCCGATAATAACATTATTAATTATTCATGGACAAAAATTTCCGGTCCATCGGCATTCAATGTTGCAAATACAAGCATTGTGCAAACGCAGGCTACAAACCTTTTGCAGGGGATTTACAAGTTTGAATTAAAAGTAACGGATGCAGGGGGATTGTCTGCAAAAGATACGATGCAGGTTACAGTGAACCCGTTAATGAATAATAATTGTATTCTTTCTCAAACACTTATTGGTACACTTTCCATTCAACGCTCACAGGTAAACATTATCGAAGTAGGTAACAAAATAGTATTCGCAGGGGGCTATACGAATATGGGTATATCAAATAAAGTTGACATCTACAATGAGTCTAACGGTAGCTGGTCAACAGCGGAATTAAGTTTAACAAGGGATAACATGGGTATAACCACGTCAGGCAACAAAATATATTTTGCCGGCGGAAGAAATGGAAATGTTTTTTCCAGGGTTGATATTTATGATGCATCCAATAACAGCTGGTCAACTGCGGAATTAAGTGAACCAAGAGAAAACATTATCGCTGCGGCTGCCGGCAATAAAGTTTTATTCGCAGGCGGTTCTTCTAATACAGGTGAATCAAATAAAGTTGACATATATGATCAGGCTAACGGCACCTGGTCAACAGCAACTTTAAGCAATCCGACGTTTTCTAATTACTTCAACGGTTACCATGTTTTTGCTCAACAAGGGGTCGTTTCTGCCGGAAATAAAATTTATATTTCGACAGGAAGTAATAATATCGATATATATGATACACAAACAAACACATGGTCAACACATATAATCAGTCCGAACCAGTTAGCCGAAAGAAGAGTTGTCTTACTTGACAATAAAATTTATTTTTCCGGGGCTGTTCCGGGAAGTGCAAGGCCCGACTATGTATATGCAAACACTTTAGAAACATATGATATTTCCTCCGGCAACTGGTCATCTGTTAATATGTCTCAATCCAGGGTTTATATGGCGGCTATGGCCGGCGATGATAAAATATTCTGGGCAGGTGGATTTGATTCCAGTTGGATTGTAAATGGAGAACAACAGATACAAATACTTAATAATATAGAGATATATGACGTAAATACCGGTTTACATTCATTCCACTACCTTCCAGGAAATGGGTTCGTTAAGGCACTAAAGACAAATAACAAGATCTTTTTTTCATCTGCGAATTATACTGAAATCTATGATATGAATAACCACTCATGGTCAGTATGCAGTTTTTTTTGGAATCAGGCCCTGGCTGTTGGCAATAGTATTTACCATGTAGGAGAAGATAACTACCAGGTCTGGAAGCTGGAATTTTGAAAAGGCTTTCTACCCACTCCATTTATTTCGTAACTTTGCAGCCCGTTTTTTTATGAGTCAAAAAGGTAAAGTTTTAGTGGCCATGAGTGGCGGTATCGACAGTACGATCACCGCTTTAATGCTTCATGATGAAGGTTATGAAGTGGTGGGCATCACTATGAAGACCTGGGACTATAGCACCAGCGGCGGAAGTAAAAAAGAAACCGGCTGTTGTAATGTGGATAGTTTTAATGACGCCCGGATGGCTGCTGTGCAACACGGGTTTCCGCATTATATCCTCGATATCCGGGATGAATTCGGAGATTTTGTGATCGAGAATTTTGTGGAAGAATATATTGCCGGCAGAACGCCCAATCCCTGCGTGCTTTGCAATACCCATATTAAATGGCGTGCCTTATTAAAAAGAGCGGATTCATTGGGTTGTGATTTTATCGCTACAGGACATTATGCAAAGATCCGCCAGCACGAGAATGGAAGATATGTCATCAGCAAAGCGATCGATGAAACCAAGGATCAAAGCTATGTGCTGTGGGGGTTGCAACAGGACCTGCTGAGCCGGACCTTATTACCCCTGGCACCCTATAGAAAAACACAGATCCGCCAAATGGCATTGGATTACGGGTATCCTGAGCTTGCAAAAAAAAGTGAGAGCTACGAGATCTGTTTTGTTCCCGATAACGATTATCGTGGCTTCCTGAAACGCAACGTGGAGGGGCTTGAAGAAAGAGTTGCCGGTGGCAATTTTATAGATAAAGAAGGAAAGATACTGGGACAGCATAAAGGCTATCCGTTTTATACCATCGGGCAAAGAAAAGGCCTGGACATAACTTTTGGAAAACCGGTGTTTGTTACACGTATCGACCCGGATACAAATACTGTCATGCTGGGCGATGAGGAAGACCTTGACAAAAATGAAATGCTGGTCGGGAAGCTGAATTATGTGAAATATGATAACATAACTCCTGGTATGGAAGCCACTACCAAAATTCGCTATAAGGACAAAGGGACTTTATCCAATATATATCCCATAGAAACAAATGACCTGGGAAAATCATTAGTAGGGACAGGGCATGCCCTGTCCCTACAAGTGAAGTTTTATGAACCCGCCCGGGGTGTTGCCCCCGGACAAAGCGCGGTCTTTTATGAGGGAGACGATGTAATTGGTGGAGGCATTATTCAATCAGCAATCCGCAATCGGCAATAAGCAAAACCCCAGTATTTCGTCCTTCGTAGTTCGTACTTCGTAGTTTGCTTTGTCTTGATTTTCAACACAATAAAACACAATCAGTTACGTTATTACCCCGGAAACCTATGTTTCCCCGCATTTTGTTTGTAGTTTTATAACGCGTTGCCCCGGGGTAACAGCCACCGATCCCTGTGAAGAATAAAATAACCGTTCAAATTTTGTATCCGTGAATACAAAAGGACCACTTATGAGACTATCATCTTTCGCCAGGCCAGTAACACTGGTCCTCATCCTGTCAGTCATATTTTCCTGTAAAAGTGAAACTGAGATCTTCAATGCTGAACAGCTCAGTCAATACATGCCGCTGGCGATAGGTAAATATATTACGTACAGGATCGACTCCACCGTATTTCCCAATTTTGGAAGAAGCACCGAGATCCATAAATACCAGGTCAAACACGTCATTGAATCACAGATCACCGATAATCTCGGAAGGCCCAGTTATCGTGTTTTCCGTTATCTCAGGGATACAGCCGGTACACAACCATGGACACCCGGGGGCAGTTATTTCATCACCCCCCAATCCGACCAGGTGGAGATCATTGAAGATAATCTCCGCTTCATCAAATTACATGCGATAATAAGAGAAGGAAATAACTGGAAAGGAAACAGGTTCCTTCCTCCGGATCCTTACAGGCCTCTTTATAACTTCAGTAATGACGATGATATAGATGAATGGGATTATAATATTGATAACCTCTCATCATCATTTTTATACCGGGGCTTTACTTATCCCGATGTGTATACGATCGAAGAAGCCGATGAATCTTTCAATTACCCCAATCTGGATCCCAATTTCTATGCTGCCAGAACCCGCGCCGTTGAAAAATATTCCAAAAACATTGGCCTGGTATACAGGGAATATGAATTATGGGAATACCAGCCAAATACAGGTGGCAGCGGGGGACCTTACCGTACC
>DATINK010000346.1:0-5547 GCA_035474355.1 Chitinophagaceae bacterium
CCAGCTTGCAGGCATTATAACAAATGGCATCACTGAGGAAGGAAGGGGAATGAGGCTGCGGCGCCAATTCATCTTCCCGGTTATAATCATAATCGGTCCTTTCAACTTCCATGATGATCTTTCTCATGGTTTCCACTACCAGTGTAGGATGAATGCCCGTTGCCGTTTCCCCGCTAAGCATCACGGCGTCCGCTCCTTCAGAGACCGCGTTGGCCACATCGGTGATCTCACTCCGGTTGGGTTTATTCATTTCGATCATGCTCTCCATCATCTGGGTGGCAACGATCACGGGTTTAGCCCTGTGCATACACTTACGGATGATCTGTTTTTGAAGCAAGGGCACTTTTTCAACAGGCAGTTCTACACCCAGGTCACCCCTTGCGATCATGATCGCGTCGGATTCAATGATAATATCGCGCAGGTTCTCGAGTGCTTCCGGTTTTTCGATCTTCGCGATGATCTTTGTCTTGCTTTTTTTGGCAACCAGTTTTTCTCTCAGGTCTTCAATGTCTTTTACACTTCTGACAAAGGACAGTGCTACCCAATCCAGTTTTTGTTCGATGATGAAATCCAGGTCGCGCAGGTCTTTTTCTGTCAGGGCGGGCAGTGAGATCTTGGTATCGGGAAGGTTGATCCCTTTATGTGAACTCAGCGCGCCGCCGAGTGTGACTTTCACCTGGACATCATTATTCTTCATGATCTTGATCACTTTCACTTCCAGTTTTCCGTCATTGATCATGATCGTATTGCCGATGGTTACATCATCATGCAGGTCAGGGTAAGAGACATAGATCCGTTCTTTGGTCCCCATTACTTTTTCATTGGTAAAAGTCAGGATATCCCCGGATTTGATCTCGATCTCTCCGCCGGTAATATCCCCGATCCTGAGTTTGGGGCCCTGCAGGTCCCCGATGATGGCGATGTTAAAAGGTTCGGTCTTATTGATCTTACGGATATGTTCTATGATACGGACTTTGTCATCATGATTGCCATGAGAAAAATTAAGGCGGAATACATTGACCCCTGCTTTTACCAGTTCAAGCAGTTTTTCATAGGTATGACAAGCGGGCCCTACCGTTGCGACGATCTTGGTTTTATGATTCCGGTGCGCAAGGGCCGACTCCCGGTCCATGTGTTTGTGATAATATTTCTCTGCGTGTTTTGCCATTATATTCGTAATTCGTAAATCGTAATTCGTAAATAATCAGGAAGCCAGGATCTTTACAATTTTCATCCATTCCTCACTTATTTTCCCTCTACTTTTTATTGCATCGGCGAGGGGTATATAATGCATTTTATTGTTCATGATCCCTACAAATACATTGTGCCTTCCTTCCAGCAGGCATTCGATCGCATGATAACCCATCCGGCTGGCAATTAAACGGTCCAGGCAACTGGGTGAACCTCCGCGCTGAATATGACCCAGGATACAAACGCGGATCTCTGCATGAGGAAGTTTTTCTTTGAGCACACGCTGGACCTCATTTGCACCACCGAAATCACCTTCAGCGACGACGATCAGGTTCACCAGTTTTTTCCGTTTTTCTTTTTCTACCAGTGATTCTATGATCTCATCAATATTTGTTTTTCTTTCAGGGACCAGGATATTCTCTGCACCGGTGGCAATACCGCTATGCAGGGCTATATAGCCCGCATCCCTTCCCATGACCTCAATGATAAAAATGCGGTCATGTGCATCCATGGTATCCCGGATCTTATCAATGGCGGTTACGGCTGTATTGACGGCGGTGTCAAAACCGATCGTAAAATCAGTTCCATTAATGTCTTTATCAATGGTCCCTGCAATACCGATGCAGGGGATATCGAATTCCGAACTGAATTCAACGGCGCCGCGAAAAGAACCATCTCCCCCGATGATCACCAGCCCGTCGATGTTGCGGGCCCTGAGATTTTCATAAGCTTTTTTTCTCCCTTCATATTCAAAGAATTCCTTGCAACGCGCTGTTTTCAACATGGTCCCTCCGCGTTGTATAATATTGGCAACAGAACGGGATTCCATCCGGGAAATATCATCTTCGATCAGGCCCTGGTAACCCCTCATGATGCCATATACTTCCAAACCATGGTAAATGCCAGTACGCACCACGGCACGGATCGCTGCATTCATCCCCGGGGAATCTCCCCCTGAGGTCAACACCCCGATCCTGGATACTTTTTTTGGCATGCTTATTTTTAACCCGCCAAAATTAGATGTTAAATGCTAAATGTTAAATTCTAAATTGGATACTAATAAGTTGCAGATTTTTATATCTGCAAAAATGAATATCCCGCATCGCAGATAAGAAAAGATGGCCCCATGCGTTATGTTGTGATTAAATTTCCCGTATGAGAAAATTGATTCTTGCCTTCGTTTTCGGGATATCTATACCTGCATTTTCGCAAACGGATACTGCAAAGTTCCTGTGGAGTTTCCCCATCACCGATTATATGCTGGATGTATCCGATTCAGTTAAACTGGTCCAGGTTCACCTGCCGGGAATGCACCTTATCAAGGACAATCAATTAGGCTTATTAAAAGGTACTTATGAAAAGGCACATTCAGATACGGGCCTGATCGGGATTGGAAGGTGTAAATTGATAAAAGGCGACTATTATTATTTTACTGTTAATAATAAAGAAAGTGGCAAGTCACCCAAAGAAAATGACCTGGTTTATACATTCGTGGAAAGGCCCAACATTTATATTGGACAGGTGGCCAATCTCGCCGGGCATCATATTACGCTTCAAAATGTGTATGACAATGACATGTATTCACCGGAACTGCTCTATGTGAGATGGGAAAAAAGCGATGAAGACAAACTGGTCGACACCCTGGTCAATGATATCCGGTTTACAGGCAAATATTTCCTGGATAACAACCCTTCCATGAATGTGAAGGTTGAAGGGGGTAAGTATGGGGGTAAAATGGTGCTTGATCAGATGATCGTCTGTACAAAAGAAGACCTCCTCAATTTTTTCGATTATATACTGGCCCGACCCAGGTTATATGCCGGCAGGAAATGGAAGATCTCAGAAATTTTTGCCACCTGGCTGAAAAGTGGCGCTCCTACGGTAATAAAATAACTGATAACTGATAGTTTTAAGCTGGAGAAGACTTTGAAGTTCAGAAAAATCAAGAAAACCGAAGGGGTTAATTCATCAGCAACACGTTGACGCTGCGTTGCAGTATGTTGAAGGCAATTTCAGCCATCAGGTTTTCTTTATCGAGGGTGGGATTCACTTCAGTGGTCTCAAAACAACAGATCTTCCGGTTTTGCATGAATTTACTGATGAGATTCTCGGCTTCTCTTTCCCGAAGCGCGTTCCCAACCGGTGTTCCCGTGCCTTTAGAGATCGACGAATCCAGGCTGTCAACATCAAATGAAATATAAATATCCGTGCATTCGCCGAGGTGACGCAGGACCGCCCGTACAACATTCTCTGCGCCGATATTCCTGATCTCTTTAGTTGTGATCACTTTCATATCGTGTTTGTCGATCAGGTGCTGTTCTTCTTTCTCAAAGTCTCTTAAAGAAATAAACACCACGTCTTCAGGTAATACCTTGGGGCTGATCTTCCCGATATTTTTCAGGTAATTCCAATACTTGACCGTTGCTTCATCCACATCGTGTACAGCACAATCCTCATTATTTGTATTGATGGTTATCGCCATTGGCATGCCATGTAAATTGCCCGAAGGAGTTGTAAAAGGAGTGTGCAGGTCGGCGTGTGCGTCGATCCAGATCACGCCCAGCCGGCTCTTGGGTTTGGCGATCTTGATGCCCGCGATCGTTGCACCCGAAGTGCTATGGTCGCCGCTGAGAACCACCGGGAAGAAATTATTTTTCATGGCATCACAGACTGCCTTGCTTACGCGGTCGTATAAAATCGTCATGCCCTTGATCCTTTTTGCATAAGGGGATTCGATGGGCTCATACAACAATTTATTTTCGACCGGGATCTTTTCAGAAGGGAAGTGAATGAAGAAATTACTCATGAAATCAAGCGCCGCGATCTTGATCGCATCGATACCCAGGCTGGCGCCACGGGTGCCTGCACCGATCTCTGACGGTACTTCTATGAGTTTTATATTCTTCATGCAGTGAACAGGCGTCAGACTCCCTTATTCATGTACAGCCAGTACAGGAATATTACTTTGATATGCCAGTTTCTTGGTGTGGCTGGTACGGAACATTCTGTCAAGCAGGGAATGTTCACGATGTATGATGGTGATAAAATCTATATTCTTATCGTGTGCAAACTGGTTGATCGCTTCATCCACATCGTTCATCCCCAGGAAATAGAATTCAGGATTGAATTCTTTGAACATCTCTTTCAAACCCGCTCTTGAATCCTGGTATTCTTCGGTGAGCGAAACATAATGTTTGTTGTCCACATTCACGATGTGCAGGCTGGGCTGAAATGTTTTCAATACTTTTTTTACCGGGACGGATGGTGTGCTCTTCACGGCTTCTTTAAAATCTGAAGCCAGCATCACATTTTTAATTTCTTTGAATTGTGCGTTGGGCGGAATGATCAATACCGGGCAGACTTTCTGTTCAACAATTTTCAACGTATTACTGCCCAGGAAAACCTTGCCCAATGCATGGCGGCCGGTGATCCCCATGATGATGAGGTCGGCACGACGGTGTCTTGCCAGCGTTTCCAATTCGTGGATCAGGTCTTTTCCTTCTTCGACCATTGTCGAAATCTTGACGATCCCGGCTTCCATCAGCTCGGCCTTCAGCTTTTCAATTTGTGACTCAGCTTCTGCAGCTTGGCTGGCCTTATCATAGACATGGTACAGTATCATTTCTACACCATAGTGACCTGTTAGCAATTTAGTGGCGTAAAACGCTGAGTTTCTGGAAGTTTCGGAAAAATCGACGGGGACAATGACAGTATTCATGGTGCTCTATGGGGTGTTTAAAAGTGGCCGCAAAGGTACGCAATAAAGTACGAAATACGAAGTATCAAGTACGAGTTTGACAAGGTGCAGTCGTAGTTCGTACCTCGTACTTTGATTTCATTCGTGAGCGGCGAGTATAGGAATATGGCTGTGGAAAGCGAGCTTATGCGTATGCGTGCGCTTGAAAAAAGGGGTAGAATTGCTTTGGTGTTTGGGGATGGTCACCAGGACATCAATATGATAATCTTTCACAAAATTGTCGATCGCTTCAAAGAAATCATTGATCCCGATAAAATAAAATTCAGTTTCGTATTTGCTGAACATCGCTTCGAGCTTTTCTTTTTCCACGCGGCATTCTTCTGTTATCGAAACATAGTGTGCAGGGTTGATGTTTACAATATGCAATTTGGGATTGAACATTTCCAGCACCGTGCCGATCAGCACGGAAGGAGTGGTCATCGTTACGTTTTTGAAATCCGAAGCAAAAGCTACATTGCTGATCCCGTGATAACCGGCATCGGGAGGGATGATCATTACCGGGTACAGATTATTATCGATCAATTTAAGCGTATTGCTGCCAAACAAAACTTGTTTGACGCCTGATTTACCGGTGATCCCCATAACGATAAGGGTCGCGC
>DATINK010000347.1:0-3994 GCA_035474355.1 Chitinophagaceae bacterium
GTCCGTAATTTTTTATATGATAAAAAACTGCTGCGTTCGGTCTCTTTCGGATTGCCTGTGATCGGTATCGGGAACCTGTCCGTAGGCGGCACAGGTAAATCGCCGATGGCGGAATACCTGGCGGGTATGCTGAAGAATAAATTCCGGATCGCGATCCTGAGCCGCGGTTATAAACGCAAGACAAGAGGATATAGCCTGGCCCATGAAAGATCCACGGCCCTGGAGATCGGAGACGAACCCATGCAGTTTCACTTGAAGTTCCCGGAAATACCCATCGCTGTGGGAGAAAAAAGGGTGGAAGCCATACCACAATTATTACACGATCACCCGGGCACAGAAGCGATCCTGCTGGATGATGCATTCCAGCACCGGAGGATAAAAGCAGGCCTTGATATATTATTGACAGACAGGGGTAATTTGTTCACGCGTGACTTTTATTTACCGACAGGTGACCTGCGCGATCAGAAAAGAAGCTACCGGAGGGCGGATATGATCATTGTTACGAAATGCAGTCCCTCGCTCAATGAAATTGAAAAAGAAAAAATAACAAAGGAAATAACTCTTTTATCAAATCAGTCTCTTTTTTTCAGCACGATTGAATATGAAGAACCTTATCATATCAGGACCGGGCAAAAAAATCAAATACATGAAGGCATGGAAGTCTTGCTGGTAACGGGTATTGCCAACCCAAAACCATTGAAGAGCTGGGTGGAAGAAAAAAGCAAAGTATATTATCAATTATCATTTCCGGATCATCATGTATTCAGGATCGATGATCTGCGGGACATAAAAAACAGGTTTGAACAGATCCGGGCAGAGAATAAGATCATACTGACCACTGAAAAAGATGGGGTCAGGTTGCTGAAGTTCAAAGACGAACTTGCGGAACTCCCTTTGTTCGTGATCCCTGTTCGTCACCGGTTTTTATTCGGTGAAGAACAGCGATTCGACGAATTGGTGTCGGGGTTTATTAAAAATTTTAAAAGAAAGGATTAAATTATTTACATGGGAAGAAAAAATTCAAAGAAGAAAAAAAATAAAGAAAAACAGGGACGAACCACCGGGAAGACCTTTACCGGTACCCTGGATATCACGCGTTCCGGGATGGGTTTTGTCATTGCAGAACAGGCCAAGACGGATATCCTGGTTCGCCCGGCTGACCTGAATACGGCTTTACACGGTGATAAAGTAAGAGTAAGGATCGGGGAAGAAAAAAGAGGAAAGAGATTACAGGGAATCATCGAAGAAGTACTTGTAAGGAGGCGAACTGAATTTGTAGGCAGGCTTGAAATGAACAAGGGCTTTGGATTTTTCATTGCTGAGATGGATAAGCCCATGCCGGATATTTTCATACCCCTTCCGCGCGTCGGAGCCGCTAAAGATGGGGACCGGGTGGTGGTTCGCTTATTAGAATGGGATAAAGGTGACAGGCGGCCGATCGGGGAAGTGGTTTCAGTACTGGATCCTGAAAATGCGAATGATGCCGCGATGAAGGAATTGCTGTTAGAAGCAGGATTTCCTTTACAGTTCGGAGAAGAAGCCCAGGAAGTTGCGGCCAGGATCCCGGATAGCATAACGGCTGATGACTTGAAGAAAAGGAAAGACATGCGGAAAGACCTGACATTTACCATTGACCCGGTGGATGCGAAAGATTTTGACGATGCGATCTCCTTCACGCGACTCAAACATGGTAATATTGAGATCGGGGTACATATCGCGGATGTAAGTCATTATGTTGAAAAGGGAACAGCTTTAGATGAAGAAGCCTATGAACGCGCAACTTCCGTTTATTTACCCGACCGCGTGAACCCGATGTTGCCGGAACATATTTCAAATTTTCTCTGTTCCCTCCGGCCGAATGAAGATAAGTTGACATTTTCAGCAGTGTTCCAGGTAACCCCTAAAGCAGAGGTCAAGGGATTTTGGTTGGGAAAAACGATCATACACTCTGACAAGCGGTTTACTTATGAAGATGTGCAGGCAATCATTGAAACAAAGGAAGGCCAGTTTAAAGAAGAGATCTTAATGCTGAATGATTTTGCCCAGCGGATGCGGAAAAAAAGATTCCAGCATGGCGCCATCAGCTTTTCTTCCCAGGAAGTAAGGTTTGTGCTGGATGAAAAAGGAGATCCGACCGGCATCCAGATCAAGGAAAGCAAGGAATCGCACCAGCTGATAGAAGAATTTATGTTATTGGCTAACCGCACGGTGGCCGGGTATCTTTCGAAAGTAAAGATCAATAATAAGCCTGTTCCTTTTCCTTACCGGGTGCATGATGACCCGGATGAAGAAAAGCTGACACCCTTTATCGCCTTTGCAAAAAAATTCGGTCACAAATTCGATATCTCCTCTCCCGATGCCATTGCGGCTTCATTCAACCTCATGCTGGAAGACGTGAAAGGCAAACCCGAACAACACGTTTTGGAACAATTGGGTATTCGCACCATGGCCAAGGCAAAATATACGATTGAAAATGTAGGGCATTATGGTTTAGGGTTCGATCACTATTGTCATTTTACTTCCCCCATCAGGCGCTATCCCGACGTTATTGTGCATCGCGTATTGGAACAAGCGCTTTATAATACGGTTACGGTTGACAAAAAAATGGAAGATAAATGTGTTCATTGCAGCGAAAGAGAAAGGGCAGCGATGGAAGCAGAACGGGCTGCCAACAAATACAAACAAGTACAGTACATGAGCAAGTACCTCGGTGAAGAATTCGAAGGTGTGATCAGCGGGGTGGCCAGTTTTGGTTTTTGGGTGGAAACGGTTGCTCACAAATGCGAAGGATTGGTCAGCGTGCACAGCCTGCTTGAATACGATGAATTCAGGCATGTGGAAACGGATTATTGCCTGGTGGGCCAGCGCAGCGGTAAGAAATTCAGGATGGGAGATAAGGTATGGATAAAAGTGGTGGCTGCTAATCTAACCAAGCGACAATTGGATTATGAATGGGTCATTGTCACAGCTACTAAAAAGGAGAAAAAGATTAAAAAATAGATTATTAATTATTTATTACTGATTAGCAATTAATTCGAAGAGTCTTCGATTAAGAGGGTTTGACTGAAAGATCAGATAATAATCAATAATTAATAATCAATAATCAAGAGCTACCTTAGTAAATATTCCAAACGAGAAAAGAGTTATGCAATCTTTTGAGTTACTGTCACAGAAATTCGGTCTTCATTTTGACAAAAAACATTTCCCGGAAACACCGGCCACTTTGTATGAACCGGGAGATTATTTTCTCAAAATGGCAGGGAAAAGAGTCAGGCCCGTACTCTGCCTGATGGGGAATGAATTGTTTGACGAGATCAACCCCGATGCCTGGCATGTTGCCTCTGCTATCGAATTGTTTCACAATTTTACACTGATCCATGATGATATTATGGATAAAGCCCCTTTGCGCAGGGGGATGGAAACAGTTCATATAAAATATGGAGAGAATACGGCCCTGCTTGCGGGGGACGTCATGCTCATACTGGCCTATGATTACCTCAACAAGATCAATTCCTCCTACCTCCACCAGGTACTCAATCTCTTTAATAAGACGGCTAGGGAAGTTTGTGAAGGCCAGCAACAGGACATGGATTTTGAAAAGAAAGAAAGTGTAGGCATGGAAGACTATTTATCCATGATCGGCCTAAAAACTTCTGTCCTGATGGCTGCCAGTCTTAAAATGGGAGCCATATTGGGAGGTTCGGGGGAAAGGAACCAGGACCTTTTATATGCATTCGGAAGAAAACTGGGTATTGCTTTCCAGGTGCAGGATGACCACCTCGACGCATTCGGAGATCCCGGTAAATTCGGTAAACAGGTAGGTGGTGATATCTTATCTAACAAAAAAACTTTTTTACTGATCCATGCATTAGAAGCTGGTTCGCCGGCCCAACAAAAGGAGTTGAAATTGCTATTGCATAATGAAGATCCGTCCAAGGTGAATAAAGTATTGCAAATATTCCGTGACAGCAAAGTGGATCAATGGGCGCTGTCA
>DATINK010000348.1:0-15104 GCA_035474355.1 Chitinophagaceae bacterium
CCTGGCCTTGATCTTTATCACTTCACCGGTTTGTGGGTTGCGACCATTTCGGGCAGCTCGTTTGGAAACTGAAAAAGTTCCAAAGCCAACCAGGGTAACTTTACCACCGCCTTTCAGTGTCTTTGTTACCGCTTCAATGAAAGAATCAAGGGAAGCATTCGCCTGTGTTTTGGTCAGGCCAACATCGTCGGCAACTTTGGCAATCAGTTCAGCTTTGTTCATAGTTGTTTTTTTTTAATGGTTTTAGTACCGCGGACAAATTAATAGGCTTTTTGAAAGTGACAAAAAATATTTCTGTTTATCCACAGTATTTTAAATGGGCCGAAACCATGTGGGACAAGGATTTTGAGTCATATTAGAATTTCCACCCTGCATTGCTATTTTGTATGATACTGCTGAAAGCCTTGTCCATCAGCGGTTTCAGGGCTATCGTCTGAAATCCTTGCCAGTAAAGGGTTTGCAAGGAATGCACAATTTTTTTTTAGATCCCGGCATTCCAATAAATCTTTGCACACTCAATTCACAAGCTCCATCATTGTGCGGAATGCAATAAACTGATCACCCCAACGCGCCATTGCTTTTTCACGCAAAGCAGGCGCATGATCTTTAATGTATCGTTCGTAATTTTCTTTTGAGGTTGAAAAATATTGAACGATATAAGTGACCTCACCGGGTGTTATAGGTTCCGTTAAGCGAAAGAACAGATGATGAGTGAAACAGCCCGAAGACATTACCTCCGGGATATGTTCCTCTTTTTGCCAATTGACCCAATCTGTTTCTATACCAGGTTCAATTTTTATGGTGATGTTATATACGAACATGTGGAACAGGTTGCAAAAACAGGATGAAATTAATTTTTTTCAGTCCCATCATCAATAATGATCTTTTTCAGCCGCTGGTACATAAACGAAACGGTCAATAACAAGATGCCCAGGAGTATAAACGCGGAGATCTTACCTCCGGGAGGAATGTTCCTGATATCGACGACGAATAACTTGACCAGGGTAATGGAAAATAGCGTGAGCGATATGATCCTCAAAGCCCGGTAATGGTATTTCATTCCCAGCCACATCATGATAAAAGAGGAAAGGCTCCAAACGATGGTGAGGCCAGCCTTGTAAAACAGGTTTTCCCAATAATCCCATTCATTCCCCCCAAAATAATTCAGGGAGAAATAACCATACATTTCCCGGCTAATGAAAAATACGAGAAGAATACTGGTCAACCAGGTTAACAGGACACGGTTTGTCAATCCCGGCATTTTGTTCTTCAATAACATCCCGAACAGGTCACTCAATAATTTGAATAACACGAGTGCGCCGGCCCAATGAACAATAAAATGACGTTTGTATAAACCCGCTTCCTGTAATCGGATGCTTAGAAGAAGCTCATCGGATGGTAAAGTGAATATATATAAGCCAATACAGATCCCTGTAAGCCCGATCCGGAGCAGGAACCTGGAATGCCGCTTACGGAAGATATACAACAGCATAAAAACAAACAGGTAAGTATACAACTGGAGATAAAGCTCAAACAGGTCAATGAGGGGAAAACGGTTTGAAAATTGATAGTAGACCTCCAGCACCCCCGTACAATAATAACAGCAAACTGCCAGCACCAATAGCGCGTTACTGATCATTTTAACGGTTACCGTATTGATATAATAAGTATTTGCATTCTTCCGAAGCATAATACGGAACAGGATCAAAGCAGTTGCAGCAACCATCCCGGTAATAAACCCTTTATTAAGCAGGACCGGCAAGGTTCCGGCTCCAGGAAAATAAACTGCCGACCAGGTGTTCACCAGACTGATCAGCATCAGCAAGGCAAGAATTAAAGCAAAATCTTTTAATAACCGAACACCGGACCGCTGGTACAAAGCATATAATAATACGGTTTCCGCTGCCCAGAAAAGTGTAACCTGGTTACCATTGAATTGTACAGGTATCGCAAGTGTGACTAAACTTATACTGAGGCCCAATAAAAGGAATACAAAATTCCGGTCCGTACTTTTTTTCTTCCTGAATAGCAGGAACAATAAAAAATTAAAGACAGCAAGGGCGATCGTAAAATATCCTTTGAAGCCGGGTTGATGCCAAAGTCCCAGGATGGCTATCCCGGCTCCATAGTAAAGAGAATTTATGCTCAGCACCATGATGAAATCGAAAGAACTGAATTTACTTTTTAATCGTATCGCGTTCAGGATGCTGATTACCATAAGTTCAAGGTAAAAAACGCTCCCAAAGACAAGGGCCTGTCTGAGGGGAATATCCAGGCCGTCATTAAATAATAAACGCCCACCCAGCCATCCTCCATAAATGATCAGCGTAAAGAATAATGCTATGGTCGTAAGCGGTGACCAGCGTTTGAACCATGCCAGTACCATCAGGCCAGCATTCAGTATGCCGATATAGGTGAAGAGGGCCACGAGGTTTTCATTCCCGTTATTTAAAAGAAAAGGAGTGATAAATCCGCCTAATGTAGCCAACACGGCCAATTCAATCCGGTTATATACAAGCGAAAGAATAACCGCAAGGATGGTAATCAGGATCATGATCCCAAATGCGACTTGTTGCCCGAACAAATGATACTGCTGAAAAGCAAAAGCGGTTGTAAAATAAAACACCGCGATTCCACCGCCGGCGAGTACTGAACTGAAGGAGCGATAACGATTCCGGGTATAATGACCCAGTCCCAGCAGGATGATCCCACTAATGAAGCCAATGAGTACCCGCCCGTTTTCCCTGATCCAATTCTTATCGATCGCATATTTTACAAAAAAAGCGATCCCCAGCACCAGTACGGCAATACCAATTTTATTCGCCAGGTTCTCACCAATGAATTTTTCCAGGTCATGATTTTTTTGAACCCATCTGTCCCACCATCCCGGTTGCCCGGGAATAGGCTCATGATGTTCCTCCCCGGGAATATCCATGGAATCTTTTCGTTCCAAAGAAAGGGGTTGTATTTCCGGTTCCGGAATTTTTTCTTTCACAGTCACGGGGACAATGGACTCTATTTTTACTGGTGTTTCTGCAGCAACTGGTTTTTTTACACTTGTCAATCCATCCAGCTGCTTATCCAGGTGAGATATTTTATCATACAGGGCTTCGAGCAGCCTTTTCTGTTCTGAACTATTGTTCAGCAGGACGATCAGTAAAATAAAAAAAACAACAGGAATGAGAATGGCGAGGACGATTAAGGCACCCATCTGATTGGTTTAGGTGAAGAATGGCTGCCACGTTGATACCAGGTAAGCTAACGGTCGTTTGTCAAATATCAAACATGACAGCGGTCAGACCTTGATATTTAAAAATACAGGGCAATGATCAGAATGTTTTATGTCTGGGTAGATTTCAGCTGAAAGAAGATTCTTTTTTAGCGGTTCTGTAACATTTATATAATCGATCCTCCATCCTTTATTTTGCAATCTTACGCTTGGAAAACGCTGGCTCCACCAGCTATAGCGATGAGGTTCAGGATGATAGTTGCGAAAGGTATCGATCCATCCTTTTGTTAAAAATTTATCCATCCAGGCTCTTTCTTCGGGAAGGAAACCGGATGATTTTTTATTACCCTTTGGATCATGGATGTCGATCTCTTTGTGAGCGATATTATAATCACCACAAAGAATGATGCGTTGCGATTTCTTTTTTAATTTTTCCAGGTAAATGAAAAACTCATCCAGCCATTGGTATTTATAAGTTTGTCTTTCATCCCCGCTGGTACCGGATGGAAAATAAGCATTGATCAAACGCGTATCTCCGAAATCCATTTGTAACACTCTTCCTTCATCATCACTCACCTTATGACCCGTTCCATAATACACTTTATCGGGTTTTATTTTGGTCAATATGGCCACCCCGCTATACCCTTTTTTTTGTGCGCTGTACCAGTGATCTTCATATCCCAGTGCATGAAAGAGTGTATGATCCACATTTTCTTTTACTGCCTTTGTTTCCTGCAGGCAAATGACGTCTGCCGGATCTGTTTTGAGCCATTCAATGAATCCTTTGTTGATCGCCGCGCGAATGCCATTAACATTATAACTGATGATACGCATTGTTTTAATGATTAAATTGTTTAGCAATTTACAGCATCAATGGAAGCCGTTAACCCGAAAATTACCAAATACATCATCCCCCCGAAAGAACCCGTCTACCTGGAGGGGCCCAAAAGCCGGGGATATGAGCTCGGGTTTGCCTTCCGGGTGTTTAAACAATTCATCAAAGCTTTCCGGACCCTCCATTTCGTAGGGCCCTGTATCACCGTTTTCGGTTCAGCCCGGTACAAGGAAGACCATATATATTATACAAAGGCCCGGGAATTCGGGAAAAGGATCGCCGCCCTGGGTATGACGGTGATGACGGGTGGCGGACCGGGGATCATGGAAGCCGCCAACCGGGGAGCATTTGAATCAGGCGGGATGTCGGTGGGTTGTAATATTCAATTGCCATTTGAACAAAAGCCCAATCCCTACATGCAGAAGTCGATCACTTTCGAACATTTTTTCGTCCGGAAAGTATTGCTGGTAAAATATTCTTATTCGTTTATCATCATGCCCGGCGGGTTCGGGACCATGGATGAATTTTTTGAAACGCTGACCCTGATCCAGACAAAATCCATCACGCAATTCCCGATCGTATTATTCGGGAAAGAATATTATCAGCCACTGATGGAAATGATCGAATGGATGGCTCAGGAAGGAACCATTTCCAAAGAAGATATGAACCTGGTATTATTGACGGATGATATTGACGATGCGATGCAACACATCCAGGGTTATATTCAAACCAATTACAAGATCAGACGCCGTAACCGGTTACGCTGGTTATTTGAAAGGCGATAATCATTATCAAAAACGAAAGCTTATGGATTTCATCCAGGTATTGGGTTATGGCGCCGGAACGATTTCAGCCCTGGTATTTCTTCCCCAGGTGATCAAAACATGGAAAACCAGATCTGCCGGGGATATTTCCATTGTCATGTTCTGGCTGGCCACTACAAGTGTTGTACTGTGGTTGATCTATGGAATACTCATAAAGAATGGCGCCGTCATTTATACGAACGGTGTGATTTTGGTATTATCTTCCATCATGCTCTATTTCAAGTATAAGTTTAAATGAGCGGCCATCCTGTCATTCGTGCAGTCATCTTTGACCTGGGTGGTGTATTGATCGACTGGAATCCCAGGTATATCTATCGTGAAGTATTTGATTCCGAAGAAAAAATGGAATGGTTCCTGGCTCAAATCTGCAATATGGCCTGGAATGAGCAACAGGATGGGGGATACCCGATCGCCAAAGCAGTGGAAGAAAAGCTGGCTCAATTTCCCGAATGGGAAAAAGAGATCCGTTTGTATTATGATCGCTGGATAGAAATGTTGAAAGACCCGGTCCCCGGAACCCTGGCGCTATTTCATCAATTAAAAAAAAGAAGCGACCTCAGATTATATGCACTGACAAACTGGAGTGCAGAACTATTTCCTTACGCGTTGAAAAAGTATCATTTTCTCAAAGAGTTTGATGGAATCGTTGTTAGCGGCGAGGAAAAAATGAAAAAACCGGACCCGGAGATATTTCAATTGCTTTTGAAAAGATTTCGGTTAGATGCGAATGATGTTGTATTTATTGATGATAGTTTGCGCAACATACATGCGGCTGAGGAATTAAGGATCCGGAGTATTCATTTCAAAAACCCGGAGGAGTTAAAAAAGGACCTGGAAGAGATCGGATTGTAGGGGTTAAAACCCGGGGCAATTAGAAATTTCAAATAGAGAAGAATTGCCCCGCCCTAAAGGGCGGGGATAAATGATAAAAAAACTCCCGGGACTTTAGTCCCAAATTCATTTTCAAATTATTCAAGTACAGGCCTCAACCACCTTTCTGCATTTTCAAGAGACATCCCTTTTCGTTTCGCATAGTCTTCCAGTTGATCCCTTCCGATCTTTCCCAAACCGAAATAATGCCCCTGCGAAAGATACCAGCCGCAAACAGAAGCGGGTGGATCCATGGCCAGGCTTTCTGTCAATTCAATGCCAATATTCTCTTTTACACCCAGCAATTCAAATAATTTAATTTTCTCCGTATGATCGGGGCAGGCAGGATAGCCGGGTGCCGGGCGAATACCCTTATACTCTTCCTTTATTAATTGTTCGTTGCTCAGGGTTTCATTGTTCGCATACCCCCAGTATTCTGTTCTCACTTTTTGGTGCAGGCATTCAGCAAAAGCTTCCACAAAACGATCGGCCAGGATCTGCACAAGGATCTTATTGTAGTCGTCAAGCTCGGAGGCGAATTTGTCAATATGTTTTTTTGCCCCAAATATGCTCACCGCAAATGCACCCATATAGTCTTTGCCTAATTCTGCAGGACATATATAATCACTGAGTGAAAAATTCGGCTGACCCACTGCTTTCTTTATTTGTTGTCTCAGGCATTCGAGATGAACTGCACCTGTTTTAGTTTGCAGGGTGATCGTATCTGCATTGTTAGTGGTAGCCGGCCAGAACCCGATCACTCCTTTGGCACTCAACCATTTTTCCTTCACGATCTTTTCCAGCATTTGCCGGGCATCATTGTATAAACGGGTTGCTTCGATGCCAAAGATCGGATCAGTTAATACTTCCGGAAAACGGCCCGGCATCTCCCAGGCGATAAAGAATGGGCCCCAATCGATATATTTTGAAATGGTATCCAGGTCATAATCGATCAGTACCAGCGGATCTTTTATTTTCGGCGTTACCGGGCGATATTTTTTCCAGTCAAAATATTCTTTGGTGATCACCGCTTCGCTGTAAGGAACCAGGGTCTTCGCCTTCTTGTTCATAAACTGTTCCCGCAGGTCGTCATACTCTTTTTTGGTTTGACGAAGTAACTGTGGCTTTTGCTCTTTGCTGAGCAGGCTGGTTACTGCGGTAACACTCCTGGATGCATCCAGGATATGCAATACACCATTATCATATTGCGGCGCGATCTTCACCGCAGTATGCATTCGCGAAGTAGTAGCGCCCCCGATCAACAGCGGCTGTTTCATATTCCTTCTCTTCATTTCATGCGCAACATGCACCATTTCATCTAAGGACGGAGTTATTAAGCCACTTAGCCCGATAATATCTACTTTTTCTTTTTCAGCGGTATCCAGGATCTTATCCGCGGACACCATTACACCCAGGTCTTTGACCTGGTATCCATTGCAGCCCAGGACCACGCCTACAATATTCTTTCCAATATCGTGTACGTCTCCTTTTACGGTCGCCAACAGGATAATGGGCGCATTGGAAACTTCTTTTTTGGCGGCTTCTATATACGGAGTCAATACAGCCACACTTTTTTTCATGACCCGGGCACTTTTCACTACCTGGGGTAAAAACATTTTACCTGAACCAAACAATTCACCCACAACATTCATCCCGGCCATCAGGGGACCTTCGATCACATCCAGGGGTTGGGGATATTTCAACCTGGCTTCTTCTGTATCAGCATCGATATATTCAGTGATCCCACTCACCAGCGAATGTTTCAGCCTTTCTTCAACGGGCGCATTTCTCCAGGCTTCATCTTTGATGGTTACTTTTCCTTTCGCTTTGACTGATTCTGCAAATTCAATGAGCTTTTCAGTGGCTTCATTATTATCGTTATTCCGGTTGAGTATTACATCTTCACAGAGATCCCTGAGATGGGGTTCGATCTCTACGTACACCACCAGCTGGCCGGCATTCACAATTCCCATATCCATACCTGCTTTGATGGCATGGTAAAGAAAAACGGCATGCATGGCTTCCCGTACATGATCATTTCCACGGAATGAAAAAGAAAGGTTGCTTACACCGCCGCTGATTTTGGTATGCGGCATCAGCTTTTTGATCTCTTTGGTGGCTTCAATAAAGTCCACACCATAATTATTATGTTCTTCCATCCCCGTGGCAATGGCAAAAATGTTGGGGTCAAAAATGATATCCCGGGGATCATAACCCACCTGCTCTGTCAGGATCTTATAGGCCCGTTGACAGATAGAAATTTTTCTTTCTTTGGTGTCTGCCTGGCCTTTTTCATCAAATGCCATGACGATCACTGAAGCTCCATACGACTGGCAGATCGTTGCCTGTTCTATAAACTTCTCTTCACCTTCTTTCAGTGAAATGGAGTTCACGATACATTTGCCCTGTACGCATTTAAGCCCGGCCTCGATGATCCCGAAACGGGAAGAATCGATCATCACAGGTATCCGTGCAATATCCGGTTCACTTTGTAAGAGGTTGAGGAATGTCGTCATGGCTTTTTCGCCATCGAGCAGCGCATCATCCATATTCACATCGAGGATCTGTGCGCCGCTTTCTACTTGCTGGCGCGCCACGCTGAGTGCTTCTTCATATTGGTTGTCGCGGATCAAGCGTGCAAACTTCTTGGAACCGGTCACATTGGTCCTTTCACCAATATTCACAAAATTGGTTTCGGGCCGGATGACCAACGGCTCCAGACCCGCTAAACGCATATATTGTTTTGTTGACAAAACTTTTTAAACAGCTTCTTCTAATACAGGAAGCGCACGGGGTTTTACAGCTTTTACGTTTGACGCAATGTGTTTGATATGTTCAGGTGTAGTGCCACAACAGCCACCTACAATATTAACGAAACCTTCTTTCGCCCATTCTTCGAGGAAATGCGCGGTTTCCTCCGGCTGCTCATCATATTCTCCCATGGGGTTCGGCAAGCCGGCATTCGGATAAGCCGATACATAACAGGTAGCGAGTTGAGACAACTCTTCGATATGTGGCCTCATTTCTTTGGCACCTAACGCGCAGTTGAGACCTATAGAGATCGGATGGGCATGCATGACAGATGTATAAAACGCTTCGAGTGTCTGCCCGCTCAATGTTCTGCCGGAAGCGTCTGTGATGGTGCCGCTGATCATCACAGGCACCCCCCCGCCCCCCTGAAGGGGGGAATTATTCTCCCGAAAATATTTTTTTATTGCATAGATGGCAGCTTTAGCATTCAGGGTGTCAAATATTGTTTCGACAAGAAGCAGATCTACGCCACCTTCCACCAACCCCTTCACTTGCTCATAATACGCTTCCACTGCATCGTCAAATGTCATGGCCCGGTAGCCGGGATTATTGACATCCGGGGATAAGGAAAGAGTTTTATTCATCGGCCCTAATGCGCCAGCAACCCAGACCCCCTCCCTACCTCCCCCCAAGGGGGAGGCTAAAAATTCTAAAACTGCTTCTTTGGCGACCCGGGCTGCACAAAGATTCATTTCGTAAGCGAGTTCTTCCATATGGTAGTCAGCCAGGGATATTCTTTGTGCATTGAACGTATTGGTTTCAATGATATCCGCCCCGGCTGCCAGGTATTGCAGGTGGATGTCTTTGATAATATCGGGCCGGGTGATCGACAACAGGTCATTATTGCCTTTCAGGTCTGAGGGCCAGTCGGCAAACCTGTCGCCACGATAATCTTCTTCCTTCAATTTATGTTGCTGGATCATGGTACCCATGGCTCCGTCAATAATTAAAATGCGTTCTTTCAAACAATCCTGGATCGTTTTCATACAATCAATGTTTGTGAACTATTAAACGCTGGGAAACCAAATGAGGAGTTTCTGTGACGTTTATTAGTTCCGTTTTTTGAGCAGGCTGAACAATAAACAAATCCGCCTGTGAATAGTGGACAAAGCTAAGTTATATAGGGGTAATAAACAAGCTATACGGGCTCAGCGGTTGGAGACGTAATTTTCAACCGGTAGACGGTTTTGAAGACTGCGACCCAGGGTCATCTCATCGGCGTATTCAAGTTCCCCACCGAATGCAATGCCCCTCGCGATGGTAGTGATCCGCAATGCCTGGGGTTCCAGCTTTTTCTGGATATAATATATAGTGGTATCTCCCTGTATCGTTGGGTTGAGGGCGAAGATCAGTTCTTCCGTTTGCTCTTTTTGTATGCGCAGAAGCAATGGATCAATGGTAAGTTGACCCGGGCCAATTCCATCCAGCGGTGAGATGACGCCGCCCAGCACATGATAAGTGCCGTTGAATTGTTGCGTACTTTCTATAGCGATCACGTCACGGATACTTTCTACTACGCAGATCATTGCCTGTTTGCGCATGGAATTCGCACAAATAGAACAGATATCCGCATCCGCTACATTATAACAACGCTGGCAGAGTTTGATCTCCAGTTTCATGCGGGCGATCACTTCACCGAAACGGGCCACGTCTTTATTATCCTGTTTCAGTAAATGCAGGACCAAACGAAGCGCCGTTTTTTTGCCGATCCCGGGAAGCCGGGCGAATTCATTGACAGCATTTTCTAAAAGGGAGGAGGCGAATTGCATGCGGTAAAGATACTGATCAGAGCTGTATTTCTATGTCTGCTTCCAGGCCGGGCTTCACCAATACCCTTCGTTGAACGGGAATAACGCGCTCGGGTTGCTTGTGTTTTCCAAAGAATTCCCCGGTATCCCAAACCCCATTCTTATTTATATCATATAGTATACGCAGTTCATAATCACCGGGGAGAAAAAGAGCCTGGTTCAGTTCAGCACTTTGCAGGGGGAATGATTTATAGACGGTTTCATTGACGATGAAAAGCAATACAGGATTTTTAGAAAGTTCCAGGTTGCGGAATCGCAGTTTCAGGTTCCCATAATCGCTTGTTTTTTTGGTCAGGAAGCTAAGCGTATCGGTTTTTAATAATTTCCTTCCGGATGTATCGCTGGCAAAATCCCTGTCGAGAATGAGATGGTATAAAGTATTTTCCTTCCAGGCATTAGATACATTCAATTTTTTATTACTGCTATCCTTAACCATTGTGTAATTCGCGACAGGGGTATAGGTTGAATCCATTGCCAGCTTCATCCTGGTTGGATCAAAATCTTTCAGGGGCAATTCGAAGCTCATGGTAAAATCACTTAACAGGTCTTGCTGGCCGTTCACAAGATTCGTCATATAACGGAGCCTTCTATCCGCGAGACCCCCGCCTAATTTTTTTGCTCCTATGCCCGGGGTAACCGGTGAAACAGCAGGGGTGGATTGTTTGGGTTGGAATGCATACAGGGTAACCGGATTGTTTTTTAATTGCAGCCTGATCGCGCTGTCGGCAAATGCAAATAAATTCTTTTCATTGAGATACTTTCGCGCGCCGCCATCATCTTTCATTGCATACAAATAAAATGTAGCGGGAGGCAGGTTTTTAAAATGGAAACGTCCGGTCCCATCCAGCCTGGTAATATATCGGGGTTGCTCCTTGATCACGGCCGAATCATTACCATGAGTATGCAGGATCACGATCAGTGTACTGTCTATTTTTCCGTTTTCAGCCAGCAGCACGTTGCCACTCAGCTCAAGAGAATCAATATAAGGGCCGGTAGAAAAAATATAGGTGAAATTTTTCATCACATTCCCTTCATTATAATCCTTGATCGCATTGCCAAAATTGAGCTGGTAGGTGGTATTGGGTTGTAAAGAATCATTTAACCTGACCGTCATTGTATTTAATCGATAATTAACTTCAGGGTTTTTTAAAGGCAGGGGAGAAATCACGAGATTTTGCTGCCAATTATCCAGGTCAATGAATTCATCAAATGAAAAACTTAAACGGCTGCCATGAAAATTACGCGTTGAGTCGCCAGGTGTCGATTTCACGAGTACAGGTGGCAGGGAATCCCGGGGGCCGCCTTGCGGGGGAATGATATTGGCACATCCCATTCCACCGATGGAATAGATGCCGAATAAAAAAAGGATGCCAATTGAACTTATTAAAAGCCTGGTTCTCATGCAGGCTGCAAACATACCGCCTTTCGGCTACCGGTAAAACAGATGCTTGTGAAGAAATATCTAAATAATATACTTCCCGATTGCCGATTGCCTATTGCTCCTCTTCTTCTTCGGCCAGCTCATGTAAAGTAACGGCCAGTTTATTGGTCTTTACAAAATTGCACCAGTGACATCCTTCCCTTCCGCAGCCAACATAAAAATCATGGTCCTGAATTTTTTGCCATACTGAAACGATCTGGTTCTTTACCGTTTCAATATCGGCGGGCGTAATGATCACTTTCGCCTTCCGGTATTTCTTTTTCTTATCAGGCTCAATAAAATCAAATTCCGAGCTTACTACATTCCATCCTTTCTGATCGTATCCATCTACCAGGATTTTATAAAATACAGCCTGCCGCCAATAATCGTTCCCATCAGGTTCTTTATCGCTGGGACCTTTTATCCGGGCCATCGCTTTTTCAGGGTCGCCCGTCTTATAGTCCACGACATTTACATCCTTTCCATTGAATTCGAGTTTATCCAGTTTTCCCTTGATGGGCACATCTTTCACTACCACATTCCTGATATTTCTTTCAATGCTGACGATCTTATTGAAATAGGGTACCTGTGCATCGTAATAATTACCCAGCACTTCCTGGCCATATTCCATACGCCTCTTGAACTGTTCAGCTGTAAAACTTTCCCGGTGTTGTTTCATATAATTTTCAAAATCGGCGATGAACTCGGTCTTTGGTGGGAATTGATCCTTTTCATCCGCCTGCATCTTCCGGAATAGTTTCTCGAGAGCATCATGTACAGCTGAACCAAATTCAGTCGCTTCATTTTTAGGGGAGGGGATACGGATCAGGTTCTTAAAGTAAAACTCCAAAGGACAGCGCAGGTAATTGTTCATGGCGGTTACATTCATCACGAATTTCTCCAGTAACCTGTCTACGAATTCCTTTTCTATCTTTTCAATTTCCGGGGCCATGGCTTCGCCGAAATGCAGGACAGTGAATTCGGAAACAACTTCCTCATCAATGATCACTTTTTCTATGGGCAGCGGATGCCTGTCCAGGATCTCTGCAATGAACATGGAAGGCTCCATTTCTTTTCCATCCAGCCTGAACAGGCTATAAGAAATGGAAAGATGACGGGCCGCTCTTGTCATGGCCACATAAAAAAGCCTTCTTAATTCTTCTTCATCATTTTGCGCGGCACGGGATGAATAAATGGTATCCGGATAGGTATATCCCCCTCCCGGCTTTCTTTTTTTCTCCCACCAGGCCGCGTTGCAGCCGGCAAAGAATACATGATCGAATTCAAGTCCTTTGGAGCCGTGGGCGGTCATCAGGTTCACACTTTTATCATTCCCGCTCACCTGGACCAGGGGCAAACGGATCTCTTCATCTTCCATCAGCATAATATTATTGACCAATTCCTGCAGGGTCAGGTAGGGATTTCTTCCTGTTTCTTCTTTTACAAAATCGAAAAGCCCGGTGAGCACCTGGATCTGCCAGTGCTTATCCGGTTCCAGCATGATGGAAGTAAGAATACCGGTTTCCCGGATCGTCTTTTCAAACAATTGCTGCAAAGTGATATTGGGTACGGCTGACAGGAGACCTTCCAGCACCTTACTGGCGTTTCCTAATCCTTCATGAATGGAATGACTAAAAAGGTCTTTGGGTGGCAGGCTTGATTTTTCATGAAGCCATTGACGCAGCGAGGTTTTATTACCGCCGGATCTTTTTTCAGCAACTTCCACGGATAACTTTGCTATTTCGATAGCAGGAATATGGAACCAATCCTGGTGTAAGAGCTCGAACAGCATTTCATCACCACCATAAGAAATATCATGTTCTGCTGCTATCCATTTAAGAAGCAGGATTATTTTCTGTGCGAGGGGAAGCTCAAGAATATTAAAACTTCGTTTTGTATAAAAAGGGACCTGTTTCAGTTTACAATACCGGGCCAGCTCTTCGCCATATTTATTCTCCTTATATATCACACCGATGGTAAATGCAGGCACACCCTGGGCCAATAATTTTTTTACCTGCAAAGTGATATCGATCATTTCTTCCCGCTGCGTCGCATATTCCTTCAGCTGGGGTTCATTTTTCAGCCCGATCAGTTCAGGTAAACTGGTTTGAAGGTTTTTGCTCAGATGAAGATCCTTGCTGGTATGGATCAGCCGTTGCTGGTTTTTATCGATCAGGGTGGCCGCCATATCCAGGATCGGCTGAACCGAACGGTAATTGCCTTCCAGTACCAGCACCAGCAGGTTTGTATACTGCTGCATAAAATTTTCCATGTTCTCAACATTGGCGCCCTGGAAACGATAAATGCTCTGGTCATCGTCTCCCACCACAAACACATTGGGTTTTTCCCAATAGCTGATCAATAATTCAACCAGCCGGTTTTGGGTTCCGCTGGTGTCCTGGTATTCATCCACAAGAATGTACAGGAATTTTTCCTGGTATCTTGATAGCAACGTTTTATTTTCTTCAAAAGCCCGGAGCACCCAAATGATCATGTCGTCATAATCGTAGCGGTTACGTTCTTTCATGATCTTTTGAAAATGTTCAAATTCGCTCACCGCTGCCCTCAACCTTTCCATTTTTTCTTTTACTTCTTCAACGCGGTCTTTTTTCAGATCCCCGGCATTGAACTCTTTGAATTTCCTTTTATAAATGAATTCATCCCTGTTCGGAAGGTCCTGGATATATGCATCGATCGCCTGGTTGAGATAAGCGGGTGTCCAGCCCTCCTGTTTCATCGTGCTGAAAAGTTTCTCGAGGTTTTTGATCTCGAAATACACATCTCCCCGCCATCTTTTTAACGGATGATTTTTGGGAAATGAATCGATCAGTTGTTTGAAAAGCTCTGTTCTTTCGAGGTCGGAGACCAGTTCCAGGGATGATTTTTCAAACAGGAAAAGATTTTCCTGGATCACATCATTACAAAAAGCGTGAAAGGTGTAGATGTTTACCTTGTATGCATCCGGGCCGATGAATTGCAACAGCCGCTTACGCATGGTCACCACACCGGCATCTGTATAGGTGAGACAAAGAATGCTTTCAGGCCCCGTATCGGTTTCCAGCAGGATCTTTCCTATGCGGCTGGCAAGTATTTGAGTTTTCCCGGTACCTGGTCCGGCGATCACCATCACAGGCCCCTCAATGGTATTCACAGCCAGTTGCTGTTTTTCATTCAGCTTTTCATATTCTTCCCGGAATTTACGCGCTAGTTTTTCCCTGTTGAATGACATGTGCGATCAATAAATTAAAAGCTAAGTTATAAAATGAAAAAGCCTCATAACTTATTTGTTATGAGGCCAGGTTTTTTC
>DATINK010000349.1:0-3732 GCA_035474355.1 Chitinophagaceae bacterium
AATACCGAGGCTGTGCCTGCGGTGATCCTGGGTGAACCATCTCCAAAATCCCATCGGAATGATTGGGCGCCATAGGGTCGTATAGCCGGTGCCGTCGATAAATTATCAAACCTGTATTTGAAAGAATCACAAGGTAAAAGCTTGACGATATTCATACCTAATGTGCCGATGACATCCCCGACACGTATATGGAGATAGGAAGTATCACGAACATTGCAGGTATTGGGATCGATCGCTACCAGCATTACCTGGTAATTGCCAATGAAATTATAAGTATGGGTAACATTTGCGTTCGCAGTGGCTAATGTCGGTGTACCATCTCCGAAATTCCATTCATAACTGACGGCATTGCGTACGGTATCTGTAAAGTCAACGGTCAATGGAACACAACCGGCCGTATCCCTGGGCACACCATTGATAGCTGAGGTAACACCTGAAGCCACACCCGCCAGGTTGAATGCGATCTTTACAACCGCAAGATTACAATATGCACTCGGGGGTCTCGATGTTGACCATGCGCCAGGCGTGGTAGGGAAATTGGCACCGCCTCCGCAATTTGCACAAATGGCCTGGTAGATCACACCGGTTTGATCAAAGCGGCTCGTTCCTCCATCCACGTGGTCAAGCACGGCGCCGCCATCTTGTCCAAAGAAACTTCCATATAATTGACTGGTCGCGTCTTTTTTCAATACGAAAAAATAGAAATCTGCATTGTCAGGAGAGTTAAGCTTGATCGCATCAGGCGTAGTGGGCATTCCGCTTGTACCCGCACTGGGATAATAGCTGGGTTGAGAAGGCACGATCAGTCCACCCCAGCCAGAAACATAAACGTTTTCACAACGATCCACCAGGAAGGCGACCGGTGAAATATTTGGAATAGCGGATCCTGTGCCGAATACAGTTGAGTAAACCCAGTTGGAAAGATCGGGTTGCAATTTAGAGATGAATTGTTTTGAACCGGCGTTAACATAAGCGGCATTGATCACTTTCCATGCACCTGTTGTCTGGCCCATCACATAAGGAAATCCGTTTTTATCGAACTGCACACCATATACCTGGTCACTACCCGGAGTCCCTAAATAAGTTGATTTGATGATCGCAGACCCATTATTTGTTACCCTGGCCAAAAATCCATCGATCCCACCCTGGTTGGATGGATAAATAGTACCGGTATGATCCCCGGGGAAATTGGAGCTTTCCGTACCGCCGCCTACATAGATGTCACCGGTTGCACCCAGTGATAAAACATAAGCTGCGTCATTTCCCCCACCACCGAGATAAGAACAGAAAATGGCAGCGGATGCATTTGCATTTAATTTAATAAGTGCGCCATCCTGCAATCCTCCGCCAAATGAAGTTTGAAACCCATTGGGAGTAGGAAAATCCAGGGATTGCGTACAGGATGCTACATATATATTACCTGACCCGTCAAGGATCACTTCACTTCTTCCATCGTCACCATAGTTTTCCTGTAGTGATGATACTCCATCACTGCCCGCTGTAATATTGGCGCCATCCATTCCTCTTCCCCCGATCCTTTGTGATCCAATGATGGCGGTACCTGTTGAATTGAATTTCGTTACCGTAATGTCCCAATCGCCACAAGGGCCGATCAGGCCACCGGGATAGTTGGTGGAATTGGATCTGCCTGCAACCACCAGGTTCCCCTGGGCATCCACAACAAGACTATGTGGTTGTTCATTTCCATTTCCTCCGAGATAAGTTGCGTAAATCCTGTTGGTTCCATTTGAAGATAATTTCATGATCCCAATATCAATGGGAGCGTTGGAAACGCCGGATGTATTACCCCCCTGGAAATTCATCTGGAAAGCCCCGGGAGTTACCGGAAAAACATCATTGTCAAAAACGATACCTCCGCCATAAGCGCTTCCATCAGGTCCATACGTTGCCGTAAAGCCCCACATATTGGCTTTGCTTCCTATGAATGAACAAAAGATCAGTGAGGGATCGATGATCAAGGTAGCTGTTGGATCATAATTTTTAACATCAAAACGGATGATATTATCTTTCAGTACATATTTACAGCTGAGCTCCGATTTTTGTTTTCCATCCGATTGATAAGAATAGGGTAAGGTTTCCTGGAGTTCCCCGATGGAAGTGGAAACATTTAATTCTTTATTTTTTACCTGCATCTTGTCTACACCCCGATATTGTAAAGCGATCTTGCTGATATTGGCCCCCGGGTGTGCGATAATATCATATTTCAGGGATCCATTATCCGTATAATAACGAACATCCACTTTATCATAGACATTCTTCAGTGTAATGGCCTGGTAGATCCTGCATCCACCCGCCCATTTGGATGGGTCATTGCCAATGAAATAATTATTGTAACTGGATATGATCTTATCGGGAACAACTTCCATATCCGGTGAAGCACCTACAAAGTCGACCCAGTAAGAATGTGAATGGAGCAGGTTTCCTTTGCCGGCGCTCTTGTGGCCATGTACCATTTCATAGTAAGCCTGCAGGTCATTGGGGTCATGCTGCAATACTGTAAAACCTGTTGAACGAATAAAAAAGGCGCCGGAACTCACATTGCCTTTGAACTTCACACGTTTATCCCATTGACCTTTGTTTTCGACAAACTCAATATTATTATAATCCTGCGCAAAAGAAGCTAAAGCCGGAAGGGAGAATGCGGCAAAGAGAATGTAGCGTTTCAGGGTCAAATTCTTTATATTAAAATAACTAAATTAAACGATTGCCGGATTGAAAACTTGTGTTAAGAAACCTGGTTTTCTACGTTTTACGGTATTGTGACTGGCTGATAAGCATGTAAATAAGGGTGACCGGATTCTGTCGAACGTTGCTGCTTGCTGCCCGTTCTATTTTATGATGCCTGATCATGAAATTTTACTCCAAATAACAGTGCCTCTCTGCTCTTCCAGGAACCTCCTTAACTGCAAATTTTCTGCCGAACTAAGATCGGGATCTTTTTCCAGTAACCCGGCTGCCGTATTTCTCGCCAGATCCAATAATGACCTGTCTTTGACTATGTTGGCCAGCTTAAAGTTTAATAGCCCGCTCTGTCTTGTACCCTCAATATCCCCCGGTCCTCTTAATTCCAGGTCCTTTTCGGCAATTTCAAATCCATTATTCGTGCTGGTCATGGTCCGGATCCGTTCCCGGGCCTCATTTCCCAGTTTCATCCCGGTCAGCAGTATACAATAGCTTTTTTCAGCCCCCCGGCCTACCCGCCCCCTCAATTGGTGAAGCTGGGAGAGGCCGAATTTTTCAGCACTCTCAATCACCATCACTGAAGCATTGGGTACGTCCACGCCTACTTCAATCACGGTAGTAGAAACAAGCAGCTGCGTATCTTGTTCAATAAATCGTTTCATATTTAATTCCCGTTGCTTAGAAGGTTGCCGGCCATGCACCATACTTATCCAGTATTTGGGTTCTGGAAAATAGGCCTTGATATTTTCATATCCTTTTTGCAGGTTCTCATAATCCATTTTTTCACTTTCTTCAATGAGTGGAAAAACGACATAGACCTGCCTTCCTTTACTGATCTCCGTACGCAGGAAATCCATCACCCCGCTTCTCTTCGACTCATAGCGATGAACGGTTGTTACCGGTTTTCTTCCCGGGGGTAATTCATCAATAACACTGATGTCAAGATCCCCGTATGCAGTCATGGCCAGTGTTCTCGGGATCGGTGTGGCTGTCATGACCAGCACATGTGGCTCGATGGATGCTTTTTGC
>DATINK010000350.1:0-5288 GCA_035474355.1 Chitinophagaceae bacterium
AAGACAATAACGATGATGCGGAGATCATTCAACGGTTGCTGCTGAAGGAAATTCCAAACGTAAAGATCCATCTGGCCATGACCAGGGATCGTTTTATGAAAGCACTGAATGATATTCAACCGGACCTGGTTCTGGCGGATAATTCATTGCCCCAGTTCAATGCCCGGGAAGCCCTTGAACAGATCAAAGAACGGGGGCTTGACATACCTTTCATCCTCGTAACCGGTACGGTTTCAGATGAATTTGCAGCCAGCATCATCAAATCCGGGGCCGATGATTATATTTTGAAGGACAGGCTGATCAGGTTGCCTACTGCCATTGAATCAGCCATCAGTTTCCGCAAAGCCCAGCGGGAAAAGAAACAATTCCTCGAGAACCTGGAAAGAAGTGAGAAAAGATTGAAACAGGCACAAGCCATTGCGAATGTGGGTGACTGGGAACTCGACCTGGTTACCAATATCCAAACCTGGTCGGATGAATTATATCGTATATATGGACTCAACAGGAAAGAGGCCCTGCCTTCCACGGAATTGTTTTTGTCCTTTATGGATCCCGGGGATGCGGATATGGCCAGGCAACTTCTTCGTGAAGCATTCGATTCTGTAAAAGAGTCATCTTTTTATTTCCGTTTCGTTCGCCTGGATGGGTTGATGAGATTCGGTTATATAGAATGGAAATTCGAATTGGATAAAAATGGTACGCCTTCCCGTTTCCATGGGATCATACAGGATATCACTGAATTGAAGAAAGCGGAAGATAAATTGAAAGAATCACATGAAGAGATGCGGCAACTCGCCTCCCACCTGCAGGATATCCGGGAAGAAGAGAGGACATCCATGGCAAGAGAAATTCATGATGAGCTCGGACAACAACTTACCGTACTGAAAATGGATGTGAGTTGGCTGGCAAGAAGTGAAGGGATCACGGACCCCGAAATAGTACAGAAACTCAAAGGATTGAAAGATCTTATCGACAATACAGTAAACACAGTGAGAAAGATCGCCTCGGCCCTGCGCCCGAGCCTGCTGGATGATCTCGGGCTGGTACCGGCAATTGAATGGTACCTGGAAGATTTTGAGAACCGGTCCCATATCAAAACTGAATTAAAAAAAGATCCTATTCCCGAAAAGAATATTTCCATCACCGCCAAAACAGGATTGTACAGGATATTCCAGGAATCCCTGACCAATGTGGCCAGGCATGCCGAAGCCACAAAAGTCTATGCAGTGATTGAGAATAAAAATGATATCCTGGTGCTCAATATCGCTGACAATGGAAGGGGATTCGATATGTCGAAAACGGCAGGCAATAAAACATTGGGCTTGCTGGGTATGAAAGAAAGGGTGATGATGCTGGGCGGAGATTTCACCATTACCAGTCAGCCGGGGAAAGGAACAAAAGTTTCTGTTACCATTCCTTTATCTCATATGATAGTGAACCGGGGCAATGACAAACCTAAATAACGATTTATGTTGCGTATCCTTATCGCCGATGATCACCCGATAGTCAGGAGGGGCTTGAAACAACTTCTCCTGCAGGCTCATCCATCGGCTATCATTGAAGAAGTGGGAGAAGCAGAAAGCCTTGTAAAAAAAGCGCTGCAGGCTGATTGGGATGTCATTGTTTGCGATATGAATATGCCGGGAAGAAGCGGTCTGGAAGCATTGGAGCAGATCAAACAATCAAAACCTGCTTTGCCGGTACTCATCATGAGTATGTACCCGGAGGATCAATATGCATTGCGCGCATTAAAATCAGGCGCTTCCGGTTATTTAAGAAAAGAAACGGTGGATGATGAACTGGTGGGTGCGATCCAGACCGTTTTACAGGGAAGGAAATACATCACGCCTTCAATTGCGGAGAAATTGGCGGATGCTTACAAAGCAGACGATAGTAAACTGCCCCATGAACACCTGTCCAACCGCGAATTTGAAATATTCAAACTTATCGCAGCAGGTAAATCCATCACCGATATCGGGGATCAATTATCCCTCAGTGTATCCACAGTAGGA
Source organism: Chitinophagaceae bacterium (assembly GCA_035474355.1). Classification (GTDB taxonomy): domain Bacteria; phylum Bacteroidota; class Bacteroidia; order Chitinophagales; family Chitinophagaceae; genus DATINK01. Next base: position 2,013 of record DATINK010000350.1, read on the forward strand.
ACCTACCGATCCAGGCTTATGGTAAAACTCAATGTCCAATCCAACGCTGAATTAACACGTTACGCATTGGAAAACAAACTCATCTGAGCAATCGTAGTAATCTTTCTACATCAGCCCAATCAATTCCGTACAAGAGATTCGCATTCCTTTCTATTTTTTCCCGCAGCGCCGGCGCCTTTCTTTGCCCTGTAAAATCACACACATGCAAAAAGCAAAACTGGATATCCTGATCATCGATGACAATAATCTCTTTATCGAAAGAATGACGGGGATGATCCGGTCGATTGAAAATATCAGCATCATCAATATCGCCAATGACTATGAAGAAGCCCGCTTTCTGCTGGAAAATGAGAGCCCCGATCTCGTGTTACTGGATATCAACCTGCCCGGTAAGAACGGGCTGGAGATCCTGCGGACGATCAAAGAATCCGGCTATTCCTGTGAAGTCATTATGCTGAGCAACCATGCAGACGCTTATTACCGCCAGGAATGTAAAAACCTGGGGGCAAAATATTTTCTCGATAAATCCAATGATTTTGGTATGGTGCCTGGCATCATCAGGGACTTTCAACTGGTGAAATCAGCATGAACAACCATCCTACCCTATGATCACTTTAACCGCTATGAGTAACTATTAATCTTGTGATCATGAAGACTGACAGACATGGAAAGAGGTTGAATGATGGGCCCGGTGATATTCCGAATCACCTTCAACCTGTACCCCCGGGGGATAACGCAGTGGAGAGGCAATTGCGGGAGGCGAACAGCCGCTTGCTGAATCTTACACGTGCCACCTCCGATGCGATATGGGAATGGGATATGCAAACCGGCGAGATCTTTCGCAACGAACAATTGCTTGACATGATCGGATATCCTATCGAAGTCAAGAAAGGGCTTTCCTGGTGGTTGCACCGTATCCATCCCGAAGACAGGAACAGGGTCAGTGATAAAGTAAAAGACACTACCGAAAAGAACCTGCAATCCTGGGAAGACGAATACCGCTTCAAATGCGGCAACGGCACCTATAAATATGTACGCGACCGCGGTTTTGTGATCTATGAGAACGGGCTGCCGGTGCGGATGATCGGAGCCATACAGGATATATCCAACCTGAAAGAGCTTGAAGAACTCCTTATGGAGGAGATCCTTCGGAGGGAAAAAGAAGTTTCTGAAACGGTGATCCGCGTGCAGGAAGATGAAAGGACAAGGATCGGTCATGAAATGCATGATAATGTAAACCAGATCCTTTCCACTACGATGCTGTTTGCACAAATGCTGAAGCCTTCAGGTGCCGAGCAAAAAAATCTCAGGGAAAAATGCATTGAATACCTCCGTCTCGCGATCGAAGAGATCAGGAAATTATCCAAAGAACTGGTGGTGCCCGAACTAAAAGAAAGCGGGCTGGTGAAAAGTATTGAATCCCTCATCCATGATATCCATTTATCTACCTCCACACGTGTAAAGTTCACGCATGATCATGAATGCGACCTGGCGAGTACAGGGAAAAGGGTGATGCTCTTTCGCATCGTACAGGAGCAATTAAAGAACATATTAAAATATGCCGAAGCGCCGAATGCAGAGATCCTGTTGCAAAGGAAAAACGAACATATTGAATTGACGATAAAAGACGACGGGAAGGGTTTCGATACTGACCAGGCTTCCCGGGGCATCGGCCTCTCCAATATCCGGCAACGCGCGCGGTTTTATAATGGTGTGGTAGATATCATGTCTGCACCGGGGAGAGGATGTTGTTTGCACGTTTCCATACCTGATCATTCGATAGAAAAAATATTTCATACCGGAAGCCCCTGAAAAACCAATACCTGTGAAAAACCTCACCAAAATCCTAACCCCTTCCTTGCTAACCTGTGAGAATGAATCCATACCCTGCAGTATTTGAATTTTAAAATTAAAATCTGTTTTTATGAATGCTGGAACAATGGTAGTAGAAGAAACAAAAACCCTGGACCAACTGATCAGTTTATTGGCGACAGGCGCTCTGCCCACTGCCGTCCGGAGGAAAAGTTTTATTGTCAATGACGTACCCAAATCATTTCCCATCACGACTGACGAAAATACGCTGGCGACCATCCTGGGTGGGATGTTGCATAGCGTAGTGAATCAAAGCATGAGCAGTTGTATCCGTGTAGCGGCTACCCAATCCGGGAGCAAGGTCCTTATTCAAATGCATGACAGCAGTATCCGGAATGTACATGCGCTGATCTCACAGTTACAGGAAGTACAGCCATTAGCCGATACGATCGGCGGATTATTCAGCATTGGGGAATACGAAAAAACCGGTGCGGTAGGATTCAGTTTTATGAACCTAAACAGTGTAGCCTGATCCACTCATCAGGTTAGCCCTTTTACAACACCATTTCACCTGGGAGCTTAGTTTAAAAAAGCATGTAGTAAGTTTTACTTATTACATGCTTTTATTGTGGAAGTATTCATCACAAAAGTGGTAACTACCTGCCTTTAAAAGGTAGTAATACGGTATTGCCAAAAAAAAAGAAAGACTAGCTTCAAGACCATAACTTTCTCAACAATGCGTAATGGCAAGCCCATCTCCATTCTTTTGGTAGATAACAACACCCTCACCCGGGATCTCTGGTCTTACTTTCTGAATAATGATCCGCATTTAAAAGTTATTGCCGGGGCCCAAAACATCAGGGAAGCGATAGACCTGACAAAAACCTGTAAGCCGCAGGTCGCGGTCGTAGATATTAATATGGCTGCCGGAGATGGCCCCGAAACCATCCGCGAGATCGGCACCTACTCACCCATTACAAAAGTGGTAGCGATCGGAATGCTGAATATCCCCTCTTTTGCTTCCAGTGTCCTTCGTTCCGGCGCCATGGCCTATGTGTCCAGGAAATCACCGAAGGATGAATTGGTAAATGCCATCATTAGTGTTAGCCAAGGCTGTAAATATATTTGTTCAGCCACCCGGGAGAATGATGACTTTGCGAGTCACCAGGCACAAAATGGAAAGGACAGAATGCCCCTGCTTACCCGCCGGGAGAATGGGGTCATCGACCTGGTCCGGAAAGGACTTCCCTCCCGTATCATCGCTTCCCAATTGGGTATCTCCGTAAAAACGGTGGAAGCGCATCGCTATCATATACTCAAAAAGCTAAATGTAAAAAACACCGCTACATTGGTCAATTTCCTGAACATACATGGCATGTAAGTCCCTGGCCGGGAATCATTATAATTTGTAGATGCCATTCCGGATCGCATAGATTACGATCCCGGCCGTGTTTCTGATCTTTG
>DATINK010000351.1:0-3250 GCA_035474355.1 Chitinophagaceae bacterium
GCACCACCGCCGGTGGCATTGATCTTTACATCGAATTTTCCGGTAGCGTCGATTGTCTTAAAAGGACGCTCTACCTGGTTCTGCAAATACACCAGGCGGAAGTATTCTTTATAATCCTTATCATTCACGATGATCTTGCCATCGCCTTTTGTAAGGAATACGCGGGTGACTGCTTCTTTACGGCGACCCACTCCGTTTCTTTGTTTTTCCATAATTTATTTTTGGCCTCCCCAAACCCCTCCAAAGGAGGGGCTAAAGGATTTTTAGTTTGAAAATTATTCACATTAGCCTTCTCTAATCCTCCCCTTGGGGAGTTAGAGGGGCCTAAAATTTTAATTCCTTTGGTTGCTGTGCGCCATGCGGATGCTCGGCACCCACATACACGAAAAGCTTTTTGTACATTTTTCTTCCCAGCCTGTTTTTGGGAAGCATTCCTTTAACGGCCCTTTCAATGATCACTTCGGGACGTCTTTTAATTAGTTTCTCCGCCATTTCTTCTTTACGTCCGCCGGGATACCCGCTGAAGGTATCATAGACCTTTTGTTCCAGCTTCTTGCCGGTAAAAACGACTTTTTCGCAGTTGATGACGATGATAAAATCACCGGTATCAACATGTGGTGTATAGTATGCCTTATTTTTCCCCCGCAGTATGGCTGCGATCCTGGCACACATACGACCCACGGTTTGATTAGTACCGTCCACAACATACCAGTTGCGTTTCACGGTAGCCTCGTTCGCATGTTTAGTAGTGAAATGTAAATTGCTCATTTTAGAAAATCTTTGAGCTGTGAGCTTTTGCCTACAGCAGTTTAAAATATTCGATCGAGCTATCCCTCAATCGACCCGGCTACAGTTTTTTAGGCTGTTTTTAGGGGTTGCAAAGATACATTTGAATAAGTTCTTAACCTGAAAATTTGATAGGATTTATTAATCGCACCCCTATAATCATTTGATTATCAATAAATATTTTGACCGGTTTTGAAATTACTACTAACAGGCTATTGGGGATAAAGCAATCATGGCAGTAAATTCGGAATTAATAATAACCTGAGGGCGATGAGCACCTATACTCAAATACTCTATCAAATTGTATTTAGCACAAGATTTAGAGAACCAACAATGATTCCAGTCGGACGGGAACAACTCTATCAATATATAGGAGGTGTCTTAAAAAACAAAAACTGTCATCCATATCAGGTAGGCGGGTTCTCCGACCATCTACATATCATAACAAGTCTACATCCTTCAATATCACTAGCTGATCTTATAAAAGACATCAAACTTTCGACTACAAAACACATCAAAGAAAACAGGGTATTTCCATATTTTAATGGCTGGCAGGATGGATATGGGGCATTTACCTATGGTCTTGATGCATTGGATAACCTTGTGAGGTATGTAAAGAACCAGGAGGAGCATCATAAAAAAAAGGGTTCTATGGATGAATATCTGGAACTTCTGCAATCTCATAACATTCAGTATGATCTGAAATACCTGATTTAACTATTAAACCACTTCGTGGTTTGGTGGCATGCTAAACACGCCAATCTATTGTATTGAATCCCTTCGGGATTCAGATCAGCCCAAACCCCGAAGGGGTTGAACACAAATAACACCGGATCTATCCGGTGATGTAAACACATCCGGGGAGACCAGATAAAATAAAATCCCCCAACCCCGAAGGGGTTGAATATCTGCCTCCGTATCTTGCTCTGCAAATAAAAGCAATGGCAACCCATTCCCTTGGCCGCACAACATTCGGAGATTCGAAAAATGCCGGCAACCTCATGTCCATAGAAGAAGCCCATGCACTACTAAATGAGTGGGTACCGAATGAACGGCTTCGGCTTCATATGAAACAAGTAGCGGCGAATATGAAAGCATGGGCGCTGGAAAAAGAAAATGCAGATGAACATTCTGCCCATAAATGGGAACTCGCTGGGTTATTACATGATGCTGATTGGGAAAAATATCCTGATGAACATTGCAGCGTGATCATTCATGAACTTGAAAAAAGAAATATCGACCCGGAAGTCATACAATGTATCGCTTCACACGGACCCGGATACTTCGGCGTAGAACCACAAAGCAAAATGGATAAAATGATCTATGCCATAGATGAACTCTCGGGGTTTGTTCATGCTGCAGCCCTCATCCGGCCCACACAATATGAAGGCCTGGAAGTAAAAAGCGTAATGAAAAGATTAAAGGCCCCTGCTTTCGCCGCCCAGGTGAGCCGGGAAGATATAAACGATGCGGTATCAAGGATCGACACTTCCCTGGAAGAGCTGATACAATTCATTATCGATCACCAATCCACGGTATCGTAGTTTCCCCAGGCAAAAAAACTTTGACATTTTTTTAAACTTCCCTGACGGCAGGTGGTCAGAAACCCGGCCTTGTGTCCCATCCCTGCGAAAGAACATTCAGTCACCAAAAAAGAAAACTATGAGAAAGCTTTACGCTTTTTTTGCCGGGTTAATTTTTTGCCTGGTCAGTAACCAAACCATGGCCACTCCGGATGTTGCCGGATTTACCTACACGATCGATGCAACAGGATTCAATGTTGCATTTACCAATACATCGGTTCTCGGCTCTGAGCCCGGGCCCCGTTATGCGTATTGGAATTTCGGAGATGGTACTACGCAAACAACGGGTGCATTGGACGGCACACAGCATCATTATGCAAATGCAGGGTCCTATACGGTCTGTCTCCGTTTGTTCCGTTACGGTACAGCATCTAATACTGCTACCGTTACAGCTGAAAGTTGCGTAACTATCGTTATCCGGGAACCACACCCCGATAGTTGTTCAGCAGACTATGAACGGATTCCGCTCAGTGCAACCAGTGATCCCTTACACATTTATTTAAAAGCATTGCCCTGGCATAGCAACGACAAACGCCCCGTAAGGATATGCTGGAGATTCGGTGATGGCAGAGATACTTGTATCCAATATTCAAATACCAGCCCCGGCCCTTATGTAGTTGAACATAATTATGCTAATCCTGGTTTTTATGAAGTCTGTGTAAACATTCTTTACCAGGGTGGCTGCGAAGCACGCAAGTGCAAAACATTACAAGTTGGACATCCGGATAGTTGTCGCGCAGATTTTGAAAGGATCCCCCTAAGCACCAGCAACAATCCTTTACGTGCTTATTTCAAAGCGCTCCCCTGGCATAATAACAACAAGAAGCCATCCCGTGTCTGCTGGACATTCGGCGACGGCCGCGATACCTGCATCAATTACC
>DATINK010000352.1:0-3163 GCA_035474355.1 Chitinophagaceae bacterium
AAAAAGCTATGCCATTTCACCCGGTTATCATCCAGGAAACTGCTCTCACTGCTGTTATTAAAATCCCTGATCTCGCCTTTTTTGAGACTCTTCAGTTTTTTTCCTGTTGCATCATACAATGTACCCTCGAAGGACTCAATGCTGGAAAGCTTATCATAAGCCGCTCCAAATGTTCCCCATTGGTCGCCTTGTTCATTCAGGATGGTATAAGCAACTTTCCAGTAATAAACAGCACGGTTATTTGTATTGATCTCGAAACGGCGAATCTCATTTCTTGTAACAGCACTGGCATTTTCAACCAACGCGGCCGGGATCTTTGCAACGGCATATTCTTCGTCGTCACCGGCACGGACACCGGTTGACAAAACACACAAGCACCATATCCCCAGGGATCTCTTCATTTATTTTTTCTTTTTAAAAACGATCTGCTCATTTTCCTTGTCCACGATCATATTGAAAAACTCGCGTAAGGTTTCATATTCTTCCGGTGAAAAATTACTTTTTTTGAATGCCAGCTTTGCATGCAGGGATATATATTCACCCGACTGGGAGATCAGGTATTCGAATACGGCGTCTCCCTGCTCATTCATTTTTAAACGAAGTGGTTTCGGAAGCTCATCCACAACATAGCCTTTGGGTACTTCCATTTGGAGTGTATAGGTATCGTTGATCAGGTGTGACATTTCAACGGGATACACCCTTATTGCTGATTTAAACGGGTTTTCCTTATACCCCTCCCCAAATACCGGGTTGATATAAACAATGTCACCTTTCTCTTCTTTCAGGTCAAAATCAAATTTGATCCCCAGGGGCTCTTCAAATTTTTCAAGTGAATCCACCACCGGGTTGCTGATCTCTATATCGGTACCGAAATTCTTTTTGATATCCTTCAGTATCTCGGCCTGCCCTTTTTCTTTGATGGCATCCCGGATATCAAGAGATTCATAATAGCCAGGGTATTTCTGCATGCTCCCCACCCAGTTCCCCTTTTCATCATTGATGATAAAAACCGTAGATGCGCTGCTTTCTTTCACAGAATCTGAGCTGAAACTGGTTGCGATCGCAGCCATCTTATTGATGATCCGCGCGTGGCCATTGTAACAATCCAGGGGAAGATAGCCGAATCCCATTTGCGGATAGCTGGCATCGAGATAGACATCCTGCCCCTTGAGATTCATCTTGCATACTACATAGTTGAATTTCGATCTTACCGGGTAGAGCGGGAGTGTATATCCATGATCGCGTGTACTCAGGATAACCGGGTCGGCTTCCATATTCACGTGTTTCAGGAAAGCTGTCAACAGGAGATTGATCTCAGCCACATTTCCATTCCTGCCCCTGGCTACATTCCTGAGATTTTGATTCATCGTATAATCATCATGATCGGTACATGTGAAATGATCCCTGATATAGTAAAAGATCTTTTTCGCTTTTTCGAGCGGATCGTTGACCCCTTTCAACAGGGTGGAGGTGACATCATCTATCCAGCCATTATCCCGGCTCAGCATTTCCCCGAAATATTCCGATTTCATCAGGTCCTCTGCCATCTTATCCCAGGATCCCATTACCGATTCCACGAAACGGGTAAGTGGGGGGCGGTATTCGGAAAACTGGAACTCGATCTTGGTAATGTGATTATTGATGGTGGATGTAAAGCTTTCTTCTTTCAGTGGCGGAACGTTTTTTATGACCCAACGAAAATCGACAACATTTGCACGCAGGTCATAATATTCGCTCCGCTCAACGGTTCCCCGGTCAACGACCCTGAACAACTCAACATCTTCTTTACGGTCTTTGATATCGTAATTCAGGTAACCCTGCGTAAGGAATACGTAACCGAAGAACTCAGGAAGCGTAAGATTGTATTCACTCCACAACCTGGGATACCCCCCCTGGAAGGACCAGGGCCTTAGTTGGCCCAGGAAATCGGAAATCACGGTGTATTCATATTCAATGATCGATCCTTCCCGGATATTTGGCAGGGTGAATTTCCTGTCTTTCCTGTATTTGGAAATCTTATCATCCAGGATCCCCGTTTTTGTGTCCAGTTTCGTTTCCACCACTTTACCGTTCTCCAGGTTATACGTCACCGCCTTCAGCTTATCCAGTTTCTCTTCGGCTGATGTATTACTGATATAAACGGGGATCGTTACATTGGCAATGTCGTATCCATTCTTATTCAGGATATGAACCCGCCTGTAATGTTTAAACACAAATGAAAACCATCCCTTGGTGTTTCCCTCAATGCGTGTTGACCCGATATCAGCGAGAATCACCGCGCTGGCATTGCTATCGATACTATATACTTTATTAGCAAAATCTTTGTCCGTTACATTCCCGAATTTTGCAGTGGATTTATCCTGGGCCTGGCAAGGGAAGGAAAAATAAGCCAGCAGAACAAATAATGGAATTTGTTTACTTCTCATGGTGCGTGGCGTGTTTAGTAAATGGATATGGTATACTAAGTTTACGAAAAAAAAAGAGATTTCCGTGGGACTACATACAAACACTTATTTTATTAAACAGGCCGCTGCTGCCCTCGGTTTTGATCGATGTGGTATCGCCCGGGCTCAAAAGCTTGAAGAAGATGCTGTTCGGCTGGAAACCTGGCTTCAAAACGGGTTCCACGGCGGCATGAAGTATATGGAGAACCATTTTGAACTCAGGGTGGACCCAACCAAACTCGTTCCGGGTGCACGATCTGTCATTACCCTAATCAAAAATTATTACCCGGGAGAACAACAGGATCATAAAGCCCCGCGTATTTCCAAATATGCTTTCGGAAAAGATTATCATGATGTGATCCGGGCACAGTTGAAAGAATTGCTTGACCGGGTAAGAGAAAAAATAGGAGATATAACCGGACGTGGGTTTGTCGATAGCGCCCCTGTATTGGAAAGAACCTGGGCCGAACGCAGCGGATTGGGTTGGGTGGGAAAAAACGGGAACCTGATCAATAAAGAAAAAGGCAGTTTCTTTTTTATCGCCACTTTGATCACCGACATTGAACTTGAATATGATGATCCGTTTGCAAAAGATCATTGCGGCACTTGTACGCTTTGTATGGATGCTTGTCCTACCCAGGCGATTCTCCCGGATAAAGTGATCGATGGGAGCCGCTGCATTTCTTATTTCACGATCGAATTAAAAGACATGCTGATCC
>DATINK010000353.1:0-2589 GCA_035474355.1 Chitinophagaceae bacterium
ATTCAGGAATAAAACCGTGGATATTTATTTTACCCGCGATAATATTTACCTACGTTTGATGGAAAACCAGCGTGTAAAAGATGTCCGTTCACTTTACAGTATACTCACTTCCATGTCGGAGACCTATTCGCCGATCCAGGACATGAAAGCTATTTCGATGTTCCCGGGTTATTCCGGGGAACTGGCTTCGGTGGATGCAGTATATAATGATGTGGCGCGTGAAAAAGAATATATCGCCAATACACCCGTAAAAAAGAGACAGGGGATTCTTCAATTTTTCCAATTCTAACCATGAAGCCAACAATCATGCGAAATCGATTCCTGATCCTGCTGCTGCTCATCCTGGTAGCAACCGGAATACAGGCGCAACCCGGTGGACAACCGGATAAAAAACAGCTTCGGATTGTAGATACACTCACACAGCAGGAACGGTTAACAAGAAATCCGGTACTGCTGAGATCTGAATTGGATTCACTCATTAAGGATTCTCTTGCCAAAACAGTTCCTGTTAAACTACAGGAACCTGTGAAGGAAAAAGTGAGCAGGGAATCTCAATACCTGGTAGGTATCGGGGTGGCGCTGTTACTGCTGATCCTTTCATTGTTGATTTTATTTTACAGGCACCAGAAAAAGACGACAGGCATGTTAGCGAAAATGCAGCGACAACTGCGGGGCGATGACGAGGTGCCGGATTCTCCACTTAAAAAAGATCCTAACGATATGGCCAGGGAAAAATCTACTAAAAGCAAGACCACGGCCCAGTCCCTTGAAAAAAAGGTCAGCGAACTGAATGCCGAGATACATAAACTATCCAAAGAGAACGAGAGTCTCAACCGTGTAATGAAAGAATACAATGGCATCCAGCATGACTATGACGCCTTAAAGCACGGTTTTGCAAAAGCCTTCAAAGTAAAAAATTATCCGGGCTATGATAAGAACAAGGGAGATGGGTCCATCATGCAGGCTGTGCTGGACACAGAAAATTCTGTAGCTATCTATGCCTATGAAAAATTTATCAAGCCGGTACTGGTCATAGCAGATGCTAACAAAAATAACCCTGCCCGGATCAATGAAGAGGACCGGCAGAAATTGATGGACCTGCTTGTCTCTTTATCCCTTTTATATATTGAATACCTCTACCTGCGCGTACAGGACTTATCCGTAGGGGGTAAAATCGTAGAAAGGATCCATGGTTTCAGGAATGGAAACGGGCTTGACCCTTCCTTGCTGAAAGAATTGAGTACAGAACATGGCAGCAGGGCACTGGTCATTAAACTGGCCCTGGAAAAAATGGGCTTCCGCCACCTGAGCTATCCTGTATTTGATGAAACCAACCTGAACAATTCCTGATCCCTACCATGTTTAAATTCTTTACCAGTCTCAGTTTCTTATACCTGTTCAGCATCGTCGTCCTGATGTTGTATGGACTGGCCTTTTACCGCGACTTCAAACGGGATGGATACCAGCGTAAAAGATTTCCTTTTGTTTTCCTGCTGATCGGCGCGACATGCTTCTGGGTTCTTTATATCAATATTCATGCACCCCTGCGCCTGAAAACTTTCAGCAACCTGGATCATCATTTTTTACGGCATGACGGTTTCCAGGTAGCACGTAAAATTGAATTGGGCCGGACAGATACATTAAATAGTCAAGCCAATTCATTCAACCGCTTTTTATTGGTTAAAGAGGGAGCTGATATCTCCATCAGTGCTGAGTATTCAGAAGAACCGCTTTATGGTGTCTCAGGCAAAACAAAATTATTATCCACTTCTTTTCCTGCAGCCGGACATATCATTTCTTTACAACTGGATACCCTGCTTTTTCAACTCAGACCCGGGGATGATCATTCTCTTGAGTTGATGATCAATGATCATGCTGTCTGTAAAGCCATTAAGACAATTAAGAAAGGCTCCTCTGCCTGGAACCTGGTAAAAGATGAAGAATCTTTTATCAACTCCCCGTATTATACAATTGAAGATCTCTCGAATGCCCTCAAGCATATTTTTTTGTTACGTGATAATGCGACAGAAACCGGGGAACTGCGCTTATTTGTATCAGGAAAGATATTCAGGTATGGTAATGACCTCAAATATGATGCAAAGAAACTCGTCGCCAAAGATCTGGTCTTTACATCAACACTTACTGATGGTTCTCTATTTGGGTGGGGGATAAGCTTCCCGGATAATAATAAGAACCAGTTCCGGTTAAAATATGGTGCAAAGGATAGCTTTACACTGCTTAACCGTTACCCGGTATCCTATCCCATGATCAGTGAAAAAAGAACCGATGCCAGGGAAGATGAATGGCAACAGCATGTTGTTAATAAATTCATTGTTTCCGACCCGAAAGACCTGCTCAGGATGTCCCCGGTATTTGGAGAAGGATTTTTGTTTACTGCATTCCAGGGGGATAGTTCCATTGATTTTTCTCCGGCCTTATTAAGTTATATAAAGGGTGCGGGAAATGAGCCCCTGCAACTGAAGGCAAACTTTATGGATAGTCGGAGGACGGGCATCAGGTTAATGCAGAACAAAATTGTCCTGCCTGCAAGATCCGGGAGTTTCAGTTGGATGTTTTCCGTCCGCAATT
>DATINK010000354.1:0-4212 GCA_035474355.1 Chitinophagaceae bacterium
GAGAGGATGAGGCAAAGCAGTTGGAAGTGCAAGACCAGGAGGATGCTGCGCCGCCAGTGTAATGAAGGTCCAAAATGCTTCAAGGAACTGGCTGGTGATGACACTTGTCCACCATTTCTTTATCCCATCCGTCATATTGCAGGTAATAAGCATAGACCACCGGTTTATTCCATTGGATATTGGTCATTGGGTTCATGTGTTCGTGCAGGAGCCCGATCGAATGGCCGAATTCATGGAGAATGGTGCCTCTTATCTGTATTTCTGTCGCCCTGGTCGGGTCGATCCAGCCCAGGTTCATGGTTTCCTGGAAGGAAAGGCGGTTTTTACAATCTAGTCCAATATAGGAATAAGAACCTTTTTTCTCGAAACTCACGCGTATATCACCAAGGCCGATATCGATAAACTGGAATTTGATATTGCCATAGCGGCTCCAGGTGGGAGCATATAATTTCACTTTATCCTTTTGCCATTGTGTACCCCCGATAAAACTCACCGTCAGGGTGGTTCCGGGTGTCCATTTATTATTAAAATCATATACGCCCTGGCCAGCGCCACCTTCACGGTGCTTGGTAGTGATCACGTCGATACAGGGCTGTATCTGGGCAGAACAGATTTCAGAAAAGATCAGCAGGGCCGGCAGTAAAACTTTTTGCAACGGGGACATGGCGGTGGATTTGAGGCTTAAGCGTACTCTTCTTTCGATTGCTTGCTATAATCATCGATCAGTTTCCGTTGCAGATCGAAAGGCACAGGTTCATAAGCTTTGAAATGCATACTGAATTTCGCCCTGCCCTGTGTTATGGAACGAAGAGAGGATGAATATCCATGCATTTCTGCAAGAGGAACCTTGGCAATTACTTTTTGAAAATGTCCTTCTGAATCAATTCCTTCAACAATCGCCCTGCGGCTTTGCAGGTCGCCCATCACTGCACCAGTCAGGTCATCGGGGCAAAGCACTTCCACATGATAGATCGGTTCCAGGATCTGCGGATCGGCCTGCTGGAAAGCCTGGCGGAATGCTTGCAGGCCCGCGATCTTGAAAGAAATATCGTTGCTGTCAACAGGATGCATTTTCCCATCATAGACACATACCCTGATATCTCTTGCATAAGAACCCGTGAGCGGGCCATTGTGCATTTTTTCCATCACTCCTTTTAATACAGAGGGAAGAAAGCGGGTATCGATCGCTCCGCCAACGATACAATTATAAAATACAAGTTTGCCGCCCCAATCCAGTTCATAAGTATCCCTTGCCCTTACATTCAGGTCCTTGGGTTCCGGCATGCCTTCATGCCAGGGTTCTACCTGCATATAGACTTCACCAAATTGACCCGCGCCCCCACTCTGCTTTTTATGCCGGTAACTGGCATCAGCCATTTTCCGGATGGTTTCGCGGTAAGCGATCTTTGGTTTAACAAATTTCACTTCCAGCTTATGCTGGTGCTCAATTTTCCATTTTGCCACGGCCAGGTGCATATCTCCCTGGCAATGGATCAGTGTTTGTTTCAGTTCCTGGGAAACTTCCACGATCAGGGTGGGATCTTCTTCACGCAACTGGTGAAGTGCCTGTGAAAGTTTTTCTTCCTCTCCTTTTTTCAAGGTCTCAATCGCAACAGTCATGTTCGGGGAAGGGAAAACGATCGGCAAAAGCTCGTAGTTCTTTCCCCTTGTATGAAGTGTATTGTTAACGTGTGTGTTTCTTAATTTAAGGGTAGCCCCGATATCTCCGGCCACCAATTCATTGATCGTAGTACGCTTATTTCCTTCTACCAGGAAAAGCTGGTTGATCTTTTCAGATACGCCCGTTGTTTCATTTTCCAATTCCATCCCGCTTTTGATCGTTCCGGAATAGACTTTGAAAAATGAAAGTTCACCGACATGCGGTTCGGAGATCGTCTTATAAACAAACATGCAGGCAGGGCCGGTGGCTTCACAAGTCAATTTGTCGCCGCTCTTCGTGGGCTGGGCAGGCATTTCATTGGCACTGGGACAAACATTATCAATAAAGCCCATCAATCTTCCGCTGCCCATATTCCTTTCACCTGAAAGACAGAATAAGGGGAACAGGTCGTGGTTGATCATGGCTTTCTTCATCCCGTTCTTCATTTCGTCTTCTTCCAGCTCACCTTTATCAAAATATTTTTCCATCAGGCTTTCGTCATTGCTGGCGATCGCTTCGATCAATTCTTTATGTAATGCTTCCGCTTTATCTTTTTCATCGTCGGGTATCGGGAGTTTTTCCGGTTTGCCCCCGGAATCTTTGAATTTGTACATGGTCATGCGCAATACATCAATGATCTCATGAAACCCGGCGCCTGTCTGCCGCGGATATTGCACCACCACAACATTATTCCCGAAATGCGCTTTTGCTTCCCTTAGGGTTTTATCGTAATCGGCGTTGTCATCATCAAGTTTGTTGATCGCGAAGATCATCGGGGTCTTGAACTTCTCCGTATAATCCCAGATGATATCCGTGCCCACTTCCACGCCCATCACGGAATTGATGACCATGACACCTGTATCGGCCACGCGCAGGGCTGCAATCACTTCTCCTACAAAATCGTCATAGCCCGGCGTGTCCAGTATGTTGATCTTATAACCCCTCCATTTTGTGTGCAGGAGCTTGCTAAAAATAGAATTACCACGTTCTTGTTCAAGCTCGTGGTAATCCCCGGTAGTGTTTCTTTCCGCGATCGAGCCGCGGCGGCTAATTATGCCAGCTTCATATAGCATGCATTCCGCTAAGGTGGTCTTACCTGAGCCGGCGTGGCCCAGCAAGACAATATTTTTTACGTGTGAGGTATCAAATTCAGGCATAGAATGGCTTTTAAGAATGAATAAATTGTCGTGAATCTAATGGGTAGTTATAGACAATTCATCAGCTTATTACTTTCTCAGGTGTGAGAAAGAAACCTGCCGAACTCATCTCGTAACTCGTGCAGGGTTTGCGATAAGGTTTGATACTGGTCGAATAAACTTTCATGACGCGCAACCGTTTCTTCCCTCAACTGGCCCTGGCCGGAGCCTTCGAAGCTGATATTCCTTTCGTGGATCTTGATCGATTGTTTGAGGTCGTGGATGTTGATGAGCTGGATGTGAAACTGGTTGTGTAAGTGTTCTACTTCTTGTAACTGATCTTTGGAGAGTGGTGAGCCGACGGCTTGTTGAAGTCTGACTCTGTCCTGGCTGAATTCGTCGCGATAACTACGAAGCGACTCCCTCCAGGTGTTGCACTCTCCGGAGAGGTGCGAGATGTCTACCTGAACCATGGGGTTTCAAATTTAAAGGTGAACAATAAAAGAGCTCGCCATTTTCCCGGGCAGGATAGTTAACTAAATTTAAAACTCTTTTGTCAAAAAAACCAGAAGATTTTTTCACAAACTTCGAAGAATTATTCAGATCGCTGGTGGATAGATGAAAACTGATAACTGATAGTGACTTACAGAGATCCCACTATCAGTTATCCACTATCAGTTATCCACTAAGCCTAAACCAGTTATATTCGCATTTCAGCAGAAAATGATCTCCCCAAATACGATACAGCAGATCCTCGGCCGCCTCGATATTATAGACGTGATCGGGGGGTTTGTCAAGCTGAAAAAGAGAGGGTCTAACTGGATCGGCCTTTGTCCCTTTCACAACGAAAAAACACCTTCCTTCTCCGTATCTCCCAGCAAGGAGATCTATAAATGTTTTGGCTGCGGCCGCAGCGGGAATACGATCAGCTTTCTCATGGAGCATGAGAAATACAGCTATGTTGACGCACTCCGCTGGCTGGCTAATAAATATGGGATCGAGATCGAAGAAAGCTTTGCCAGCCAGGAACAACGGGAACAGCAACTCTCTGCAGAGAGCCTCTATATCATCAACCATTTCGCCCAGCAGTTTTTCAGTAAAATTCTTTTTGAAACAGAAGAAGGACAGGATATCGGGTTGAGTTACCTGAAAGAAAGAGGATTCAGGGAAGATATTATCCGGAAATTCCAGTTGGGATATTCTCCCGAACAAAGAGACGCTTTTACCAAAGCAGCACTTGCGCAGCAATACAATACTGAAGTATTATTGAAGACCGGTCTTGTTGTGAACCGGAACGAACAATTGCAGGACAATTACCGGGGCAGGATCATTTTCCCGGTCCATAACCAAAGCGGCAAAGTGCTGGGATTTGGGGCCCGCGTTTTAAAAAGCAATGACAAGGCCCCGAAATATATC
>DATINK010000355.1:0-5022 GCA_035474355.1 Chitinophagaceae bacterium
TGTCACCAATTTTCAATGGAACATATAAAGCCGATTTCGGAAATTCGGAACCGGGTAATACTTCCATCCCGAAACTGCTGAAAGCTTCTTCAAATTTTTCATTGATCAGTATCCTTTGGCGGGTATCGATCAGGCTTTGGCGCAACTTATCAAATGGCCTGGGTGCGAGGTAAAACCTTTCTCCTTTTTCAATGGCGTATTGAAAATTCTCCATCCCGGTGTCATGATCAAAAGTGGCAATGATCACGGCCTGCGCATCGAATACATCCCGGATCTTATTCCCCACAAGATCATAGATCCCCTGCATATCCATTTCTTTCACCAGGCCTTCCTGTACACTATTGATCACGGCGAGCTCGGTATTGCGTTGTTCCGTTTCTTTTAATAAGCGGTTGGTTTCATCAAAGAGTCGTGCATTTTCCAATGCCACACTCATACTATTGGATAAAGTTTCTAATAAGCGGATATCCGAATCGCTGAAAGCGTTTTCTTTATCTATGTTCTGCAGCGTTACATAACTGGTGATCTTGTCGTTGATGATCAGGGGAACGAATACAGCGGATTTTAAAGGTTTCGTACCGGGTATCACTTTCCTTCCAAACCAACCATAGGCCTCTTCAGAGTTTCTGATCACTATCTTTTGCCGGTGATCGATCAGGTGCTGCCTTAATTTATCCAGTGGTCTTGCTTCGGGATAGAATCTTTCACCTTTTTCAATAATGTATTTGAATAATTCAGTGCCGACTTTCAGATCAAATGTGGCAATGGCCACCACCTGTGCGTCAAATACATCCCGGATCTTATTGCCTACCAGATCGTAGATCCCCTGCATATTCATTTCACTCACCAGGCCGTCCTGCACGCTGTTGATCACCGCCAATTCAGTATTTCTTTGTTCTGTTTCCTTGAGCAGTACACTGGTTTCATCAAATAAGCTTGCGCTCTTCAGCGCTACACTCATACTATTGACCAGTGTCGTCAAAAGGCTGACATCGGATTCAGAGAAAGCGTGTTCTTTGTCGAGATTTTGCAAACTTATAATACCGGTGACCTCAGCACCCGCGATCATCGGCACCAACAGCATGGATTTGGGCGCTTCTCCCACCATCACTTTATTATCATATTGGATACTTAGCTTCTCTATATCCTGGTTGATCAGCATGATCTGACGGGAATTGATCACGTGTTTCCTGAATCCTTTCGGCTCTCTCGGAACGACCAGGGTTCTATCACCTTTCTCATAGGAATACCGGTCTTCAATCAAATTATTTTGTTTGTCATAAGTGACAATATCCACCACCTGTGCCTTAAATAATTCACGGATCTTTTCACCCACCAGGTCATAGATAGATTGCATGTCCAGCTGTGCCACCAGGCTTTCCTGTACACTATTGATCACGGCCAGTTCAGCATTGCGTTGTTCAGTTTCAGTAAGCAGTCGGGCGGTTTCATCAAAAAGACGGGCACTTTCCAGCGCCACGCTCATACTATTGGCCAGGGTAGTGATAAGGCTTACGTCTGAATCACTGAATGCATGTTCGCGGTCGAGGTTCTGCAAACTAATGATACCTTTTACTTCCCCACCGGCGATCATGGGTATATACATTTGCGATTTGGGCATTTCCCCGATAAGGACTTCATTCCCGAAGTCCTTCATCGCTTTTTCAACATTTTCATTATGGAGCAGTAATTGCCCTGTATCGATGACGTGTTTACGGAAACCTTTGGGCTCCCTTGTTCCCAACAGGGTCCTGTCACCTTTTTCAAATGCATATTGGTCTTCGATGACATTATTCTTTGCATCATAGGTTACGATATCGATCACCTGGGCTTCAAAAATGTTACGGATCTTTTCACCTACCAGTTCATAGATGGATTTAATATCCATTTGTGCCACTAGGCTTTCCTGTACACTATTAATAACTGCCAGTTCCGCATTTCTTTGCTCGGTTTCTTTTAATAATCGGTTCGATTCGTCAAATAATCGCGCATTCTCCAAAGCAACGCTCATGCTATTGGCCAAAGTTTCCAACAGCCGGATATCCGGATCGCTGAATGCGTAAGCTGAATCAATATTTTGCAGGCTTACATATCCTCTTATTTCGTTGCCCGCGATGAGGGGAACAAATAACAGGGATTTGGGCATCTCCGTATCACCAATCGCGGACAAACCATATTCCGTCCTTGCCTGTTCTTCAGTTTCAATATAGATCGTCTGTCTTTTGGCAATCAGGGTTTGTCTTAATTTATTGAGCGGTCTTGATTCCTGCCTGCTTTTTTCGCCATTCTCAAAATGATAATTGAAATGCTCGATCTGTTTGTCCAGGTCGAAACTGGCGATCAATACAGCCTGGGCATCAAAGAGTTTCTGCACGCGGTCACCCACCAGGTCATAGATGCCCTGGATATCCAATTCCCTTGCTAATCCATCCTGTACGCCATTGATCACTGCCAACTCAGCCGTTCTTTGTTCTGTTTCTTTCAGGAGGCGATTGGTTTCATCAAACAATCGCGCATTCTCCAGCGCTACACTCATACTGTTGGCCAGCGTTTCTAATAACCGAATATCTGAATCACTGAAAGCATATTCTTTATCAACGTTCTGGAGGCTTACATAGCTGGTTACTTTTTTACCAACAATAAGCGGAACATAAATAGCTGATTTTGGTTGTTCCGTTCCTGGTGCGGGCTTCAATCCGAACCGCGCGGAAGCCTTTTCAAAATTGCTGTTGATGACGATCTTTTCCCCGGTCTGGATCAGGTGTTGTCTTAATTTATTGATCGGGATGAGCCCGGGATAATAACGTTCCCCTTTTTCTATGAGGTATTGAAGTTGTTCCGTACCCCCCACGTGGTCGAATGTGGCAATTCCCACTACCTGCGCATCAAATACCTCCCTGATCCTGTTTCCGACCAATTCATAAATAGCACTGATGTTGAGTTCTTTTGCCAGTCCTTCCTGTACACTATTGATCACGGCCAATTCCGCTTTTCGTTGTTCAGTTTCTTTTAATAGCCTTGCGGATTCATCAAACAGGCGTGCGCTTTCCAGTGCCACGCTCATACTATTGGCCAGGGTGGATAATAGACTTATATCAGAATCAGAAAAAGCGTATTCCTGGTCTATGTTCTGCAGATCAATGATGCCGATCACTTCCCCACCGGCGATCAGTGGAACCATGACCAATGATTTTGCTCCTTTTCCTACCAGCACCGTGTTGTCATACTTGAGTCTTTCCTTGTCCATACCATCATTGATGACAAGCATCTGGCGGGAGGTTATGACATGTTTGCGAAATCCCTTGGGTTCACGGGGACCCAGTAATGTCCTGTCACCTTTTTCATAGGCATACCGGTCTTCGATCAGGTTATGTACCGGGTCATAAGTGGTGATATCGATCACTTGGGCGATAAAGATCTCCCGGATCTTTTCACCGACCAGCTCATAGATCTCTTTGATATCCCTTTGGGCCACCAACCCTTCCTGAACACTATTGATCACTGCCAGTTCCGCATTCCTTTGTTCAGTTTGTTTTAGTACACGGGTAGTTTCATCAAAATGTCTTGCATTTTCCAATGCTACACTCATGCTATTGCCCAATGTTTCGAGCAATCTGACATCGGAAGCACTAAATGCATCTTCACGATCCACATTTTGAATACTGATATATCCTTTTACCTCCTGGCCGGTGATCAAGGGCATAAAGACACCGGATTGCAATGGTTCCGTACCGGGGAGGGCAGATCTTCCGAACCATTCAAAAGCCTCTTCTTTTTTATTAATGACAATCTTTTGTTTGGTCTTGATCAACTGGCTGCGAAGCTTATCATATGGCCGTGGATCGATGTAAAATCTTTCTCCTTTTTCGATCAGGTAATTAAATGCTTCTGTTTGGGCTATGGGATCAAAAGTGGCGATAATGACCGCCTGCGCATTAAATACATCTCTTATTTTATTACCAACCAGGTCATAAATGGATTGAATATCCATTTCATTCACCAAACCATCCTGTACGCTATTGATCACCGACAGTTCCTCTGTGCGTTGATCCAGTTGGGCGGTTTTTTCTGCCAGAATTTTTTCTAATTCCTCAATGCGGGAAACTTCGTTGATCATAGTTCGAATGGCTTATAAATAACTAATCAATTTCCCCTGTAGGGGTGGAGTATTTTCAGAAAGGCGGGATGGCTGGTATTCAGGGGATGTTAGTCAGTAAATATAAGATATTTGGGAGTAATTAGCAGGCTGATTTTAAGGCATTTGGGCAGGAAAAGAAGGGGTTTAGACAGTTTTTTCTCCAATGGGCAGGTCAATGATAAATTCGGTTCCTTTACCCTCTTCTGTTTTTACCTGCAATTCGCCACCATGGCCCTTGGTAATAATATCATAGCTAAGAGATAGCCCCAGGCCTGTTCCCTGGCCGGAAGGCTTGGTGGTAAAGAATGGAATGAAGATCTTTTCTAATGTTTTTTGAGGAATGCCATTACCGTTATCTCTTACAGAGATCCGCACAGTATCACCGATTTTTTTTGTGGTTACCCAAACAGTGGGATCATATCCGGCCGCTGAGCCTGTCGAAGCGGTCGAAGTCTTTTTATCTGTAACAGCATAGAATGCATTATTCATCAGGTTAAGAATAACCCTTCCGATGTCCTGGGAGATCACATTGATCATTCCGATGGAAGGATCAAAGTTCGTCTCAAATTTTGCCTGGAATGATTTGTCCTTGGCTCTCAACCCATGATAGGAAAGCCGCAGGTATTCATCTGCCAGCGCATTGATATCGGTGGGTTCTTTCTTACCGGAACTCGTACGGGAATGCTGCAACATGCTTTTGACAATGGCGTCGGCCCTTTTACCATGGAAAATGATCTTGCCTTCATTATCGCGAATGTCTTTGGCGATCGTTTTCATCTCCTCTTTTTTCCCCGCATCCATTTCCACATTCAATTCGTCGATCAGTTCCATATTTACTTCAGAGAAATTATTCACGAAGTTCAAAGGGTTCTGTATCTCGTGGG
>DATINK010000356.1:0-19172 GCA_035474355.1 Chitinophagaceae bacterium
ATATCGGCATAATCGAGCATGTTGATCTTTTCCAGTTGAGAGGCTGCCCCATATTCGGGTGTCATAATATATAGACTAACATCACAATGGTCGAGAATAGAAGCATCACTTTGTCCAACGCCGGCACTTTCCAGGATCACCAGATCGTATCCCGCGGACCTGCAGATATCGATCGCTTCCTGTACATGGGAGCTGAGTGCTGTATTATCATCCCGCGTTGCAAGGCTTCTCATATATGCCCGGGGATGTGAAATGGAATTCATCCTGATCCTGTCACCTAACAATGCGCCACCTGTTTTTTTCCTGGAAGGATCCACCGAAATGACAGCAATGGTCTTTTCATTAAAATTGTTCAGGAATCTCCTGACGATCTCATCCGTTACTGAAGACTTTCCCGCACCGCCTGTCCCGGTAATACCGATAACCGGGGCCTCCCCCACACCCCCTCCCAAGGAGGGGGCTCGTTTAAATTCTTTACCACTTTCAGCATTTGTAATATCCCGCGCGATCTTTCTTACATCTTTCCATTCTTCCAGTTTCATGGCCGTTTTATAATCCGCCTTACCATTTAATTGCACATCGCATAAGCGGATCACTTCTTCGATCATTCCTTCCAGGCCCATATGTCTTCCATCATCCGGGCTATAAATACGCGTGATACCATATTTATGCAGCTCTTCGATCTCATGGGGTAAGATGGTTCCACCCCCACCGCCGAAAATCTTGATATGTCCACAGCCATTTTCTTCAAGCAGGTCCTTCATGTATTTGAAAAACTCCACGTGCCCTCCCTGGTAACTCGTGATAGCAATTCCCTGCACGTCTTCCTCTATGGCTGTTTCCACGATCTCTTTAACAGAACGATTATGACCCAGGTGAATGATCTCGGCGCCCTTGCTTTGCATGATCCGGCGCATAATATTAATAGCAGCATCATGCCCGTCGAATAAACTGGCTGCTGTTACTATGCGGATCTTATTTGTGGGGAGGTAGCTCATTAGTTCTTGCCCGGCCTGCAAAATTAACTAAAAAACTAATGGCTGTTAGTTGTTCCAACCCCATTGTCTGCAAGGGGTTACCTACATTTGCCCCGTGCAGCAAATACTCAACAGTATTACTTCATTATACAAAACCTGGAAAGGCGCCGCCCCCGGGTCGGTGGATGTGCTGCCCCAGAGCGGAAGTGAGCGCCGTTATTTCCGGATACATGATAAAAAAGGCAGCGTCATCGGTACTTATGGCGCAAATACAAAAGAAAATGAAAGTTTTTTCTATTTCTCTGAGCATTTTTCAAAAAAAGGCTTAGCAGTTCCGGCCATCTTCGCCATCAGTGAAGACAGGCAGTATTATATCCAGGAAGATTTTGGGGAAGTATCACTGATGAACCGGCTGGAAAAGGAGGGATTCACGGATAATATTTATTCCCTCTTTTCAAAAAGCCTGGATGCATTAGCACGTTTACAGGTGTTGGGAGACGAAGGACTGGATTATACCCGTTGCCTCACCAATACGGAATTTGGGAAGCAGGCCATACTGGCCGACTTGCTTTACTTTAAGTATTATTTCCTGGATGCGTTACGCAAACCTTATGACAAGCAAAAACTCATCGACGATTTTGAAGCCCTGGGCAACTACCTCACACATACAGAATATAAATATTTTATGTTCCGTGATTTTCAAAGCAGGAACATCCTCGTAAGAAATGATGATTCAGTTCATTTCATCGATTACCAGGGGGGTATGAAGGGAGCACCGCAATATGATGTAGCCAGTATGCTTTGGCAGGCAAGGGCGAATTTACCGGATGACTGGAAAAACAATTTACTCGGGGATTACATGAATTCATTCGAAGCTGTTTCCGGTCACCATATCGACAGGGATATTTTCCGCAGCCAATACAATGGCTATGTTTTGATCCGTTTATTGCAGGTATTAGGAGCTTATGGTTTCCGTGGGCTATTTGAAAGAAAAGCACAGTTTCTTACCAGTATACCGCTTGCCTTACATAATCTCCGGTCATTCTTTAATAACCAGGGATTCGGGATCGTGGTTCCTGAATTCAGAAAAGTACTGGATCTGTGTGTATCCGATGAGATCATCGAACAATTCACTCCTTTACAAGCGGATGAAAAAACAGCCCTTGTCGTTACCATCAACAGTTTTTCATATAAAAATGGTATCCCCGAAGATAAAACGGGCAATGGAGGAGGATTTGTGTTTGACTGTCGCGGCATCCTGAACCCAGGGAGAATTGAAGAATTCAAAACGCAACATGGACGTGATAAAGGGGTTACCGATTTCCTGGAACAGCAAACGAGGATACAGGAATTTTTGAACAGTACTTTTGATATCGTGGACATCACCGTGGAAGATTATATCCGAAGGGGATTTGGCAGTCTTATGGTAAGTTTCGGATGTACCGGGGGTCAGCACCGGAGTGTATATGCTGCCGATGCGTTGGCAAGACATTTAAGAAATAAGTTCAAGGTGAAGATCGACCTGAAACATATTGTTCAGGATGAAAAAAAATGGATCAACGATCCTTCACCCGGATAAGTATATGAAAGCAATGATCTTTAGTGCAGGCCTGGGTACAAGATTCAAACCCTGGACCGATACACATCCCAAAGCATTAGCTCTTGTCAATGGGAAATCCCTGCTTCAACGCAATGTAGAATGGCTCCAACGACATGGTATTCGTGACGTCATTGTAAACGTGCATCATTTTGCCGAACAGGTCATCGCCTCCATCAAAGAAAACAAGGGTTGGGGCAGTCATATAACTATCAGCGATGAACGGGATCTTTTATTGGATACAGGCGGGGGGCTATTAAAAGCTATGCCGTTATTCAATCCCGGTGAAAGATTCATCACCTGTAACGTGGACATCCTCACCGACCTGAACCTGAACGATCTTCTTGCCTTTCATGAAAAAGAAAAACCTCTTATTTCCTTCGGGGTTACGGAACGAAAGACTTCCCGGTACTTTCTGTTTGATGAAAACAATCGCCTGTGCGGATGGAAAAATATCAGTACCGGTGAACAACGCCTGGCTGCTGATCAGGACTCCGGGCATAAGAAAGAACTGAAAGCTTACAGTTGCGCCGTCATTTTTGAATACGATATATTTCGTTTGATTCCTTTCACCGGTAAATTCTCACTGGTGGACCTCTATCTTGAACTGGCTGCTGAACACAAGATCATGGGATATGATCATAGCGGCGGTCAGCTCATCGATGTAGGAAAACCTGAAAGTATTGTTAAAGCAGAAGCTCTTTTTACGTAAGCCGTTATTTTCTGCATCCTATAAAGAAGGTACAACTACTACTCGCTTATTGTTAAATAATTCTATAAATCAATTCAAATACCCTTTGAACGGTAATAAGTATTGAAGGCTTTTAAATTAACTTGCGCACACAACAAACATCGATATGAAGAAGATCTTTTCTTTAATCATCTCCACCCTGTTTATTCTTGAGATTTCAGCCCAGCCGAAATATAATAACCATGAGGTTTTTGATCCGCAGTTCTATCCTTACCCGGGTACGAATATCCGTACCGCAAGTGGTGAACCCGGTCCGGGTTACTGGCAGAATTATGCTGATTATAAGATCCGTTGTTCCCTGGATACCGCCATGCACCAGGTAAGCGGAGACGTCGTCATTACTTATACAAATAATAGCCCGAGCAATCTTGGTTTTCTGTGGCTGCAACTGGATCAGAACATTTACAGGAAAGATTCCCGCGGATCAGCCATCACAGAAACCGGAGGAAGATATACAACCAGTGAATATACCCAGGGAGATGTGATCAAATCCGTTTCGGTCGAATATGAAGGGAAAACTTTTACCCCAAAATATTTAATACGTGATACCAGGATGCAGGTCTGGTTGCAGGACGCCCTTAAGAACGCAGGCGCTAAACTGAAGTTGTCGATCCAGTTTGAATTCAAGGTCCCCGAATATGGAACAGACAGGATGGGGCGCGAGAAAACCAAGAATGGAATGATCTATGAAATTGCACAGTGGTTTCCGAGACTCTGTGTATACGATGATATACAAGGCTGGAACACCCTTCCCTACCTGGGTTCCGGAGAGTTTTACCTGGAATATGGAAATTTTGATTTCGAGATCACGGCGCCCGCCAATATGATCGTTGTGGGATCCGGTCAATTACAAAATCCGGAAGAATGTTTAACCGCAGAACAACTCAGGCGATGGGAGCTTGCAAAGAATTCTGATAAAACTGTTTTGATAAGGAGCGATAAGGAAATTGCTGATCCTTCTTCAAGGCCCAAACAAGCCACCTGTACCTGGAAATTCAAAATGGAGAATGCAAGAGATATCGCATGGGCTGCTTCCCGGGCATTTGTTTGGGATGCCGCCCGGATCAATCTGCCTTCCGGTAAAAAAAGTATGGCCATGAGTGTTTACCCGGTGGAAAGTATATCCAGTAAGAATGGCTGGCAGCGATCTACTGAAATGATCAAAGGGTCAGTTGAATATTATTCAAACAAACTAATGGAGTATCCCTACCCTGCAGCGACCAATGTAGCAGGACGCGTAGGCGGCATGGAGTACCCCGGTATCGTTTTCTGCAGTTCCGGCGATGCGGGTTCTTCGCTTTGGGAAGTGACCGATCATGAATTCGGTCATACATGGTTCCCGATGATCGTAGGAAGCAATGAAAGAAAATATATGTGGATGGATGAGGGATTCAATCAATTTATCAACCAGGCTTCCACTAAAAACTTTAATAAGGGTGAATTTGACCAGGCAAATTTCTTTAATGACCCGAGTTCTTCCTTTATGCTGAAGATGATCTTCAGTGATGAAATGGAAGGGATGAATACGATCCCGGATGTATGGCAGGAAGGAAATATTGCATTTACCGCTTATTTCAAACCGGTTCTTATGCTGAACACTTTGCGCAATGCAGTACTGGGCCCGGAATTATTTGATGCTGCCATGAGGGAATATATCAAGCGCTGGGCTTATAAACATCCTACCCAATGGGATTTTTTTCATACCATGGAAAACGTAGGCGGTGAGGACCTGGCCTGGTTCTGGAGATCATGGATCTTTAATAACTGGAAGCTGGATCAATCCGTAAAAGAAGTAAAATACAAAACCGATAAGCCTGCAGATGGTGCAACGATAACCATTGAAAATTTAGAAAAAATGCCCATGCCGGTATTCGTGCTAGTAAAAGAGGCCAATGGTAAAGAACATAATATCAAATTGCCTGTAGAGATCTGGCAAAAAGGGGCTGACTGGACTTTCAGCGTTCCTACTACCAGTCAGATCAAAGAAGTCACGTTGGACCCCGACAATCTTCTCCCTGATTATAACCGGGATAATAACAAGTGGAAGAAAGGTTTTTAGCCTCAATTCTGCCCAACTTTACCGACGAGTCTCTCTGCGAGAAGACTCGTCGGTAACGGTAAATTACTATTTACACAAGGGCTTTTTACGATATAATACTGGCGCTTGAAATACTATTTTTAAGCTCCAATATCCAACTTTATGAGACTACTAAGCCTCCTGTCCACCTTATTCCTTTTTTGTATCGGTGTCCATGCACAGATCGTTACCGATCTCTTTGCCCCAAGACCGCAACTTTCCCGCGATTTTCACCGGGTCACTGATAAATACCAGGCCTTACAATTGAATACCCAACAACTGGGAATGATCCGGAACGAACTTCCGGAAAGACTCGAGTTGCAATTGCCTTTTGAAAACCAGACAATGCAATTGAATCTTACGAAAACTTCCATCACTTCAGATCAATTCCAGGTGATCGAAGCATTACCGGGCGGAGCCCGCCGTACGGTGAATTATGAAGGTGCGGTTTTTTACCAGGGAAAGATCGAAGGCGCAGAACATTCCATCGCTACGATCAGCATTTTCAATAACCAGGTGATGGGCGTTATCTCAGACAGCAAAAGCAATATTGTATTGGGCGCCATAGAAAGCAATGGCATTGCCACCAATGAGTATACAATGTATCGCGACAGGGACCTGTTGATCCCTGATCCATTTCATTGCGGCACCGGTGAATCACCTGTGCCTGCTGGTAATACAAATACTACGACAGCGAATACAACCGCAACTTCCAGCCAGGTAAGTTTTGTAGGTGAACCCGTAGACATCTATTTCGAATGCGATTATAAATTTTACCAGGATAAAGGAAACAGCACAAATAATGTGGTCAATTATGTTTTGGGGTTCTTCAACAATACGGCACAATTATACAGTGTGGAAAATATCAAGATCCAGGTTTCACAGATCCTGGTTTGGACCACACAGGATCCCGAAGCAGCAGGTGGTTACAATACGACCAGTACTGTTTTAAATTCTTTCTCGGGCCGGATGGCAACCGCAACTTATAGCGGCGATTATGCTCATTTTCTTTCCACCCGTTCATTGGGTGGTGGTATCGCGTACCTGTTAGGTTCACCCTGCGCAATGCCACAACAATTCAAAACCGGTGTCAGCGCTATTTATACTACTTACAGTGATGTTCCAACCTATTCCTGGACCGTTGAAGTTGTGACACATGAACTGGGACATAATTTGGGATCCAATCATACTCAATGGTGCGGTTGGACCGGCGGCGCTTTAGATAATTGCTATACAACTGAGGGCGGATGTGCTGCAGGACCTGCGCCGGCGAATGGAGGTACCATCATGAGTTATTGTCACCTGACAGGGTATGGAATTAATTTTTCAAATGGTTTTGGACAACAGCCCGGAGATAAGATCAGGAGTGTTGTAAGCAGTTCTTCCTGTTTTGGAAACTGTAAAATGACTTTGAGCATGTCAAAAACAGATGCTTCCTGCGGATTAAACAATGGGTCCGCCACGGTGACTGCAATAAATGGAACAGGGGCATTATCTTATTTATGGAGCAATGGTCAAACAGGCGCTACATTGACGAATGTTGGCCCGGGTACCTATAATGTGAAAGTAACAGATGCAGCGGGTTGCCAGGTTTTAGCTTATGCGATACTGATCAATAACGGTTCAAGCCTGACCGCCACACTTACACCATCCACCCCAACCAGTTTTTGCACCGGCAGTCCTGTATTACTCACGGCAAGCTTTAATGCATCCTATACTTACCAGTGGTATAAAGATGCTGTTTTGATTGGGGGTGCTACTTCAAATACGTATACTGCAACATCGACAGGAACTTATTCTGTATTGGTTTCAGCCGGCGCTTGTAATGTTACCCCTTCTGTTGCTATTACCGAAGTAGCTGTGCCCACTGCAACGATCATCGCAGGCGGTGCTACCACTTTTTGTTCGGGAGGAAGTGTAACTCTAAATGCTACAACGGGGGCGGGCTATACTTATCAATGGTATAATAATGCAGTTGCGATCGGTGGTGCTACCAATTCATCTTATTCAGCAACGACCAGTGGAAGTTATACGGTCAGGGTTTCTGGAGGAACCTGTCAATCTACTTCATCAGCTACTGTCGTAACCGTTAATACTACACCCTCTGCAACGATCTCTGCTGGAGGTCCAACAACATTATGTACAGGCGGTTCCGTTACACTCAATGCAAATACAGGTGCAGGTTATACTTATCAATGGTATAACAATGCTATAGCGATCGGCGGAGCTACTAATTCTTCTTATGTGGCAATAGCTGCCGGTAATTATACAGTAAAAGTGATCTCCGGTTCTTGTGAAACAATTTCATCCGCTGCTATCGTTATTGTGAGCCTCACACCAGCCGCGCAAATAACAGCCGGCGGTGCTACATTGATCTGCGTAGGCAGTACCACGGCATTAAATGCCAATACAGGATCGGGGTATACATATATATGGTATAAGGATGGCGTAGTGATCGATAATGCTTTAAACCCATCGTATAACGCGGATGTAACCGGGGCCTATACAGTGAAAGTCACTTCTGCCGGTTGTTCTGCAACCTCCTCTCCCGTTGCCATCACAGTCAACCCCGCACCGCAGGCTGCCATCCAGGTTTCAGGGACGGCCAGTTTTTGTGCAGGTGGTTCTGTTAATTTACAGGCAACAGCCGGGAGTGGTTATACATATCAATGGTATAATAATGGCGCTGTGCTGAATGGAGCCAACCAACAAAATTATGCCGCGACCACCAGCGGTGACTATACGGTTATTGTCACACTTGGTGCCTGTTCATCGTTATCAGGTTCAACACTTGTTACCGTATTAGCCAGCCCGGTGGTGATTGTTAATCCAGCAACGGTAACCATCCAGAAATTTCAAACACAGACCATCACGGCATCGGGGGGCGCCAGTTACAATTGGAATATCCAACCGGCATTGGTCAGCCAGGCAGCCAGTTCGGCTGTTTTCATGCCATTGACAACAACGCAGTACCAGATAGAGGGAACAGATGCCAATGGATGCAAGTCAAGCGCAACCTCCACTATTACTGTAGTAGGTTGTGGTGATGTAACAAATATTACTTCTTCCGTACAAAGTCCATCAAGAGCTGTGTTGAGCTGGACCAACCCGAGCGGGGCGAGTTCAGATACGATTCAATACCGCAAATCCGGATCGGGTATTTGGAATAAATTATTTATTACAGGTGGTCAATACACACTCAATGGCCTGGATCCCGGAACGCTGTATGAATACAATATCATCCCTGTTTGTAATACAACAAATGTTTATTTCGCATCCACAAACCGTAGTTTGCAAACACCTTCACTTCCTGCAGGGGTTTTCCTGAAACTATATCCTAACCCCGTCCAGGCAGGTTCCCAGGTAGAAGTGATCGTTGATAAACCCTTTACCCTGGATATCGGCATTTTCAATAGCCTGGGACAAAAAATGATGACTGTGGCCGCTTCTGAAAATTTATCGGCCGGGCAGTTTATCAGGACAATTGATCCTGCATTATTAAAGCCAGGTGTTTATCATATGGCTGTGACCGTTAATGGGAAGTTATATAACCTGAAAATGGTAGTAGCACCTTAATATTATTTCAAAATACTTTTTATAAACCCCGCCTGTCAGTGGGGTTTTTTATTTTGAAGCCACCATACTGATCTCTATGTTGACAAATTTGGGAAGCGCAGAAACCTGTACAGTTTCCCGGGCCGGGAAAGAGCTTTCGAAGTATTTTCCATAGACCTCGTTAACTTCGGTAAATCGATTCATGTCCGTAAGAAAAATCGTGGTCTTGATGACATGGCTAAAATCCATGCCTGCTTCTTGCAGGATAGCCCTGAGGTTGTGCATCACCTGGTGTGTTTCTTCCTGCAGGTTTTTATTCTTCAATTCACCCGTAGCCGGATCAAAACAGATCTGACCCGAGATAAATAACAGGTTGCCGGTCATGATAGCCTGGCTATAAGGACCAATCGGTTTGGGAGCACTGGGAGTTTGAATGATCTGCTTGGGCATATAATGATTTTAATGAAAACGAATGTAACGGTAAGGGCTTTCTTTACAAAAAATAGTCTATGCACGTCATTGTTGTAACAGGCGAAAATCAGCAGCAGGAATTAATACCTAAACGAACCACTGACCGGGTAGACTTTGTTACCACACTCCGTAATAAAAATCCCAGCCATTTGATCGATGCGATCATCGACCTGGGATTTCAGCCTGAGGATGAAAGGATCAGCCAGCTTCAACAATATCAGCCGGGCGTTGTTATTGTTAATTCAGTCATTAGCACCCTGGACCAATTTCCTGATGGGTTTGTACGGATCAATGGATGGCCCGGATTTTTAAGGGGACCGCTCATAGAGGCTTCAGCATCAAATGAAGATGCTAAAAAACTTGCCGGGGAAATATTTTCCCTTTTTGAGAAAAGTATTGAATGGGTGCCTGACATCATGGGTTTCATCAGTCCCCGAATTTTATCCATGATCATAAACGAAGCTTATTATGCTTTGCAGGAAGGCGTTAGCGGGAAAGCGGAGATCGATACAGCCATGAAACTGGGAACCAATTATCCCTATGGGCCTTTTGAATGGGCCGGGAAAATTGGATTAAACAATATTGCTGATCTTCTATCCAATCTATCAGCAACCATTCCGCGGTATCAGCCTGCTGAGTTGTTATTGAAAGAATCAATATCCCGATGAGCATGATCCTGAATATAGATACAGCCGTTGAATGGGCATCGATCTGTCTATCCAGGGACGGGGAATCGATACAATATGCCTCCTGCGAACAACAAAAAGAACAAGCGTCCTGGTTACATCCTGCGATCAAAACAATGATGGAGGTTTCCGGGTTTTCGTTTAAGGACCTTTCTGCAATAGCTGTAACGATCGGACCGGGATCTTATACGGGACTCAGGATAGGATTATCTGCAGCAAAGGGGCTTTGTTATACTTTAAATATCCCGATCATTACGGTTGGCACGCTTGAAATGATGGCTTTTGCCGTCAAAGAAGAGGCCGTGGAGCTTATTTGTCCAATGATCGATGCCAGGAGAATGGAAGTTTATACTGCTATATATGATCGATCCATGAATGAATTATTGCCTGCACAAGCCATGGTTCTTTCCGAATCAAGCTTTAAAGAATGGTTACCAAAGCATTCTATTCTTTTTACGGGTAATGGATTCCGGAAATCAATCAGTAGCCTTGAAGTCCCCGGAAGCCAATTCAGTAGCCGGATTGCCAATGCTTCAAATTTGGCACAACTATCGCATATCAAATATGATAAAAAGCTTATATCTGACCCAGCGTATTCAGAGCCTTTATATATTAAAGATTTTCACTTTGGTGCATAAAATCTTTAATTCATAAACCTCAGCAGATTAACATTATTGAAGGCGATAAAAAATGATATGGCGCTAAATTTGCATACCATTCGTAACCTTAAATATCATGAATAATTCACTGACGATCAACAGTGCAAATGACAACGGGAATGCCTTGAAAGTGGATCTGCTGAATGTAAAAAAAGCAGCTTTGATACTCAGGGCGGTGAATCACAAACTCAGGCAACAGATCTTGCGATTAATTGATGAGCATGGAAAAATGACGGTGACAGAGATTTACGTAAAACTGAGGCTGGAGCAATCGGTAGCTTCTCAACACCTGGCTATTCTCCGGAAAGCCGGGTTCGTAAAAACGGATAGAAATGGAAAATTCATTTACTATTTTGTCAACAGCAGCCGCCTCCAGGAGTTGAACGGATTCATTGACGAACTGTTGAATTAAGCACAAAATTTGCAGAACAAGCACGTCCCGCTATTAGCGGGACGTTTTATTTTAAATGAAGTAATTTTGCAATATAAAATATGGTAAATGTTTGTAAAACAATTGTATACGGGATGCCTGAGCGAAGCAGCCTATTATATTGAAAGTAATGGTGAAGCAGCCGTAATAGATCCTTTGCGTGATATCGATTCTTACCTGCACCTGGCCCATGAAAGAAAGGCCCGTATCAAATATATTTTTGAAACCCATTTCCATGCTGATTTTGTCAGTGGGCATATCGACCTGGGAAAAGTAACCGGTGCGCCTATTATATATGGTCCTGGTACGGAAACAAAGTTTCCTGTACATGTTTCTCATGATGGTGAAAAATTCAGGATCGGAGAACTTACTGTTGAAGTCCTGCATACTCCGGGTCATACGCTGGAATCCTGTTGTTATTTATTAAAAGATGCGGAAGGAAAAGATCATTGTGTATTTACAGGTGATACTTTGTTTGTGGGAGACGTGGGACGACCCGATCTCGCACAAAAAAACAATGAACTAACGGTACAGGACCTGGCAGGTATGATGTTCGAAAGCTTACAAGCAAAGATCTTTCCATTGGCGGATGATGTGATCGTTTATCCCGCTCATGGCCCCGGAAGTGCCTGCGGAAAGAACCTCGGTCCCAGTACTTCCAGTACGATCGGGGAAGAAAAGAAATTCAATTACGCGATGAAAGCTGCTACAAAAGAAGAGTTCATTAAAGAAGTAACGGATGGTATCATGGCGCCACCGCAATATTTTCCGGTGAACGCGCGCATTAATAAGGAAGGCTATGAGAGTCTTGAAGAAGTTTTATTACAAGGACTCAAACCGCTGACTGTAGAAGCGTTCAAAAAAAACATTACGGATGACACCATTATACTCGATACCCGCAGGGCTACCATTTTTACGCAGGGTTTTGTTCCGGGATCTATAAGTATCGGGCTGGAAGGCCGTTTTGCTGAATGGGCAGGAAGTGTATTATCCTTTGATGTGCCATTGCTTTTGGTAACGGAACACGGTAAAGAAAAAGAATCGATCGTACGGCTTGCCCGTGTAGGCTTTGATAAGGTAGGTGGATACCTGGAAGGTGGTTTCGAAGCCTGGAAGAGTGCAGGAGAACCCGTTGACATTATCATAGATGTTGAGCCCGATGAATTAATGATGGATATTCCGTATGATAAGAACCTGGTTGTGCTGGACGTTCGCCGCCCGGGTGAATATGCAGATGGTCATTTAAAAGATGCTCTTAATCTGCCATTGAATGACCTGGTAGATCCTGCCAGCATGGCGGACCTGGATGAAAATATGAATCTGTATGTGCATTGCCAGGGAGGATACCGCAGTGTGATCGCCGCCTCACTTCTAAAACGCCAGGGGATCCATAATCTTCGTCATGTTTTAGGCGGATGGAATAAGATCAGGGAAGAGGAAAAAATTGAGATCGTCAAAGACAAGAGTGTCCTGAATTAGTTCAATTATTTTCATTATCCAGCCTTGAAACAGGGGCCTTAACTCACAAAAAAAAGTTAACGCCCCTGTTTTTTAACCACTCGTCAAGTCCTTGCCGCAGTTCAGATAAATCGCAGGTTTCAGGGGTATTGACCCTGTTATCTTTAAACTCCGAAACTATTAGTAGGGAAGACCTAACCGGGAAGAAACACGAAAAAGTATAACCATGATGATCAAAACCAGCCTTATCGCCGGGCTTGCCAGCCTGTGCTGTTTGAGTAGTATTGCTCAAACAACTCAACCTAAAAGAACGATCGAATCAAAACGGGCCACCTCTCCTATTAAACTGGATGGGCTGATTGATGAACCTGCCTGGAAGGACGCCCCCCTCCTGACAGATTACACCGAATTAAGACCCACTCCTTTCCGTAAAGAAGAACCCGCAAACAGGACAGAAGCTTATATTTTATACACCGATGAAGGTATTTACATGGGTGGGTATTGCCATGAAAAATCAAAAGACAGTATATCTACAGAGTTGACAGGAAGAGACGGATTCGGGAACAATGACTGGATCGGTTTTGTATTTGATACCTACGATGACAAGATCAACGGGTTTGAATATTTCACAACCCCGCTGGGGGAACAGATGGATGCGAAAATATCTCCTAACCAAAACGGCAACAGCGAAGATTTCAGTTGGAATGCTGTTTGGAAAAGCGCAGCACAGATGCATAACGATGGATGGACCTTTGAAATGTTCATCCCCTTTTCCGCGATCCGTTTCAGTAAAAAACCTGTTCAGCAATGGGGGTTTAATATCATGCGTCGTCGTCAAAAAACACAGCAGCAGGTATTCTGGAATACATTGGACCCGAATGTGAATGGTTTTTTGACACAGAACGGATTATGGACCGGTTTGCAAAATATCAAACCGCCATTACGTTTGCAATTCTCCCCGTATTTTTCAACTTATGTCAATCATTATCCTTTGAACCAGGCAGGAAAGAAGAACTGGACCTCATCGGTGAACGGCGGCATGGATGTTAAGTATGGCATCAGCCAGGCCATCACACTCGACATGACACTGATCCCGGATTTCGGGCAGGTAAAAAGTGATCCCACTATTTTGAACCTTACACCATTCGAAACAAAATACAATGAGAACCGTGCCTTTTTCACGGAAGGAACAGAACTCTTTAATAAAGGAAGTCTATTTTATTCAAGAAGAGTGGGTGGGCGGCCTCTGCACTACTGGGATGCTTATAACGGCCTGGGGGCTAACGAAACTGTTGTCTCCAACCCGCAGGAAACAAAACTGATCAATGCCACCAAGATCTCCGGGAGATTGCAAAACGGCCTGGGTATCGGCATTTTTAACGCTGTTACAAAAAAAACCTACGCGGAAATTGAAGATAATGTCAGTAAGAACAGGCGGAAAGTGCTGACCAACCCGCTGACCAACTATAGTATTATAGTACTGGATCAGACATTGAAGAATAACAGCAGTGTCAGCCTGATCAATACCAATGTGCTGCGCAGCGGGCATGATTATGATGCCAATGTTACAGCAGCGCTTTTTGATTTCAACGATAAGAAGAATACCTGGAATGTAGGCGGGAAACTCGGCACCAGTAACCTGATGAATTATTTACCCGATGGCAAATCAAAGACCGGTTATACAGGGAATCTCTATTTTGGTAAGACCAGTGGTCATTTGAATTTCAACGCATCTCAATCTTTTTCCGATTCGAAATACCAGATCAATGACCTGGGGTATTTCACCTCCAACAATTACATGGAAAGCTATGGCTGGTTGGGTTATAGCTGGACAAAGCCCACTAAATGGTACAACAACTTACGTTTCAATTTCAATATCGGCTATTCCCGCAGACTGAAACCTTCGATGTACCAGAATGCAAACATGAATATCAATATGAACGGCCAGTTGAAGAACCTTTGGTATGCCGGGTGGCTGATCGGCATCGAACCAAGAGGCAATGATTTTTATGAGCCGCATGACCAGGACAACAACCGTTATTTCAAAGGATGGTCTAATATATTCTATGATGCATGGTTTGAAACGAACAATGCCAAAAAATACCAGCTATATTCCGAACTATTATATGTAGACAGGAGTATGTTCAACAGCACCAAATTCATGTTCAGCATGTCGCACCGTTATCGCTTCAATGATAAGCTGTCAATACGATATGGATTATATATGGAGCCGCAGAAAAGAAATGTTGGCTTTGCAGATTTCATGGGCAGCGATATCATCTTTGGTGTACGGGATATCAGTACTGTAGAAAATTCCTTTACGATAAAATATAATTTCAACAGGAAGATGGGTTTGACGACCGATATCCGGCACTACTGGAGCAAAGTGGATTACGGGAGCAATGCCGAGAATTTTTACAAATTGCTGACTGATGGCAGCTTGCAGCATACAACCAGTTATACGGGCAATGTCAACCAGAACTATAATGCTTTTAACATAGATGCGGTATTTACATGGGAATTTGCTCCGGGTAGTTTTATCAATATTGTATGGAAAAACTCCAACCCCGTTGATAATTTCAACCAGATCACCCAACATGGTTATTTCAAAAATCTCAGTAATACGCTTGAGCAATCGCACAATAATAATCTTTCTTTCAAAATATTGTATTTCCTGGATTACCTACAGTTGAAAAGTCATAAGAAGAAAAACTAAGATCCATTCTAACCGACGAGTCCCTCTGCGAGGAGACTCGTCGGAGAATCGGGTAGTCAAAAGGTCTTTTGTTTAACCAATCAATTCTCCCGACTCCGATTGCCAGTCCCATTTCCAGCGACGATGGCTCCATAACCAGTTCTCCGGTTGTTCGCTGATCGTTTTTTCCAGGAAGCGGACGTATTGCACCGTTAATTCTCCTGGATTCAATGCGGATGGTTTTTCTGCACCCAGGAAATAATTACTTGTATAATACCCGCGTTTTATTTTTTTAAAATATCCGAATACAACCGGCATATTACTTTTTCGGGCACTGGATTCCGGCGCTTTTTCAAATGGTGCGGGCTTACCAAAAAAACGGATCCAATAACGCTCTCCTGATTGTCGTGGGTTCTGATCAGCAACCAGCGCCAATACATATTCACGGTTCCTGTAACGGATCATCGACTTGCCAATATCATAAACAGATACCAGCGCACAGCCTGTTCGCAAACGGATCTTTTGGATCAGGCGATCGGCAATCCTGCTGCTCGGCGGCATATAGGCCACCAGGAAAAGTTGGGGGATGTTCAGGGGAATACCCAGGCATGCAAGCTCCCAGTTAAATTGATGGCTCAGTAAAAACTGTGAACGTTTGCCCATGTTTTTATGGATCTCTTCAAATACACTGAAATCACCGGTAAAATGTTTTTGGATAAATTTTTTATTCGCGCTGATGAGTTTGATCAGTTCGAAAAGATTATCGGTAAAGCTGCGGTAGAATTTCCAGGCGATCTTTTTTCTTTCCTGCTTTGTTTTATCCGGGAAAGCGATCAGCAGGTTGGCTGCAACGACCTTCCTCCGATATCCCGCTATGTAATAAATGACCAGGAAGGCCAGGTCGCCGAAGAGATATAATACCTGCAGGGGCAGGAGGGAAAAGAGGTATAGCAGCCCGTAAACAACATAATACATATCCGGACAAAGATAGAAGAAAGCTATAGTACGATATTCTGCACCAGCTCACTCTTACCCGGGTAATCTGTATTGAAATGTAATCCCCGGCTTTCTTTCCGGAAGCTGGCTCCTTTAATGATCAGGTAGCCGGCTGTGATCATATTCCTGAGCTCCAGTAATTGCGGGGAAACGGAACTACCCTGGTACAATTCTTCTGTTTCTTCCCATAACAGGTCCACCCTTCGCATCGCTCTTTGCAACCTCACATTATTTCGCACAATACCTACATAATCGCTCATCACCTGCTGTAATTCTTTCAGGCTTTGGGTGATCAGGATCATTTCCCGGGGTTCGCTGGTCCCTTTTGCATCCCAGTCAGGGATTTGTGAATGATATTGGATACCTGCGATCTTTTCCGATGCGTCCACATAACATCGATGTGCAAAGACCATGGCTTCTAAAAGAGAATTGCTGGCGAGACGGTTGGCGCCATGCAAACCGGTACTCGCACATTCACCACAGGCATACAGGTTGCGAAGTGAACTCCTGCCCCATTCATCGGTTTTTATGCCCCCGCAACTATAATGGGCAGCCGGCGCAACGGGTATCATTTGTTTGGTGATATCAATACCGATGGACAAACATTTTTCATAAATATTGGGGAAGTGTTCGATGAATTTTTCTTTTGTAAAATGCCGGCAATCGAGCCAGACATGTTCCGTACCCGTTCTTTTCATTTCGCTATCGATCGCGCGTGCCACGATATCGCGTGGCGCAAGGTCTTTGCGCGGATCATATTTTTCCATGAAGGCTTCTTCGTGTTTATTCCTGAGTATGCCTCCATCACCCCGTACCGCTTCGGTGATCAGGAAAGCCTGGCCCCTGGCTCCCGCTTCATATAAAGCAGTGGGATGAAATTGGATAAACTCCATGTTCTCGATCCTGCCCTTGGCCCTGTATACCATGGCGATTCCATCCCCAGTGGCAATAGACGGATTGGTAGTGGTCCTGTATACCTGGCCATTGCCTCCGCTTGCGAGTAAAGTGACTTTAGATACGATCTTTTCGATCTTGTTTGATTGCAGGTTGAGTACATACACGCCATAACATTCAATACCCGGTGTAGCCTTGGTAACCAGGTAACCCAGGTGGTGTTGGGTAATAATATCAATGACAAAACAATGCTTGATCACTTCTATGTTCTTCTGCTTGCTGATGGCATCCAGCAAAGCTCTTTCCATTTCCCGTCCGGTAACATCTTTATGATGAAGGATCCTGAATTCAGAGTGCCCGCCTTCCTTTCCTCTTTTATAATCTCCATCACTCTCCTTATCAAATCTTGCACCCCAGCTGATGATCTCGTTCACTCTTTCGGGTCCTTCTTTCACAACGATCTCCACTACTTCGGGATTACAAAGACCGTCCCCGGCTACCAACGTGTCTTCAATATGTTTTTCGAAACTGTCTTTTTCAAGATCATTGACCACCGCGATCCCTCCCTGTGCATATTTGGTATTGGTCTCATCGGCTGCCGCCTTGGTAACCACTAACACCTTTCTATCAGGAAATTGCCGGGAAACTTTGAGCGCAAAAGTCAGACCCGCGATGCCAGAACCGATCACCAGAAAATCCGTTTGTTGCATGATTCAAATTTAGATGGGTTTTGCGGAACGTATATATTGTATCGCTCCTTCCGTAATGAACAATTGCGCAAGCCCATAAGTAAGTATAATGATCACGCCCGCAGTCTCAAATGACTGGTAAAATTTATTGATGGCAAGAATAGAATCTGACACCAGGAACAAAAATGCACCCCCGATCATCCACCGGGCGGGGATCTTGTATTTACCATACATCAAATGCAGGACCAGCAGGAACATAAAGCTGATGACAATGCCATAGATCCTTACCGGCAAACGCATGCTCCCCAGGGTTGGGTTCAGCAAAGCCATCAATACAGCATAATAGGTAACGATCGGTAAAAGCAGTAACCCCCTTCCGGATATGGATTCCCTGATCATCAGCCGGTTGAAAAAAATGATATAGAATATATGGGCGATAAGAAAAGCAACCAATCCCAGCATAAAAAATATTTCTTTTTTATCCTGGAAAAGTAAGATCAGGTCCCCTGCCCAGGCAAATAAAAGTGAGAGGATGACCCATTTTTTATTGGCATCAAGCCAAATCTTTGTTTGAGAGATGAAATAAGCAATAAGAATGATCATTAATAATGGCTTTCCCACATATTGCAGGGGCCTATTGTCAAGCTGTACGCCGGTGATCTCAACCGCCAGTGCCAGCAGGAATAAAATGATCCATGTTTTTTTATGCATGATGATCAGGGCTCAGTCCAGGCTTTATTTTCCTTTATTAAATTAATAAGCTCTTCCACAGCTACTTCGCTGTTAACATTCCGCTTCATCACATCCTTCCCTTTGTATAATGTGATCTTTCCGGGGCCACTGCCAACATATCCAAAATCTGCATCTGCCATTTCACCGGGGCCATTCACGATGCAACCCATGATAGCGATCTTCAGGCCTTTCAGGTGATTTGTGACCGACCGGATCCTCGCTGTCGTTTCCTGCAGGTCGAATAAGGTCCGGCCGCAACTGGGACAGCTGATATATTCTGTTTTTGATATCCGCGTTCTTGTGGCTTGCAGGATATTGAATGCCGTGTTATTCGTGAACTGGTAAATATCTTTCACTTCCACATAGGTCCGGCCCTGTACTTTACTATTTTTCATTTGCGCCTTGCTGTTGTAACCCAGGCAAAGCCCATCCCCGAAACCATCTAACAGCAACGCTCCCGTTTCAGTGGCAAAATGAACCAGGTGTTCATCCGGGGTTTGCCATC
>DATINK010000357.1:0-2297 GCA_035474355.1 Chitinophagaceae bacterium
CAGGGGAACCAGGATCACCGGTTTCAGGAATCCAACGGTTACCGGGGAAGAAACAAGTTCTGAGATCCAGATATTCACGGGCTTTTTGATCCCCATCTGGTTGGCAACCTTGCTCACAAACATTCTCCATTCAACCTGTGCTTTTGATAACCCGTAATGACGGATAATATGAACATATCTCAGGTTCCGGATGAAATGCAGCACCGGGAGGACCAATAGTCCCAGGTAAAGCAAAGAAGCAATGGGTAAAGTAGCGATCAGCCATTTATTTAACTGCTGGTTACCCTCCATATTCATAAGGCCGGAAGAAAATCCCGCACCAGCGGTAGATGAACTGACAAGAATAGAAATGAAAGTATAAAGGAACCAGGCAAAACCTGAAATGAGCAGGAGAGAAGCCAGGGCTGTTTTCAGCGTGGATTTTGCATGCCTGTGAAGGCCGGTGATGACCTGGTAAATGACCCATAATAAAGCCATTTGCCAAAGACTGTTCAATACAGCCCATCCCAATGCCTGCAAAAAGTTAGCCTGGCCAAAAGCAGTCATGCTTATTGTTTTTTAAGACTATCCAATAATAGCTGAATCTTTTCCAGTTCTTCACGGCTGGCTTTGTGATTATCATCACCCAAAGCCTGGATCACCAATTGTGTTGGGGATCCACCGAATAAAGAATCAATGATCTTACCCAGCATATGTTTCTGGGTTTTTTCTTTGTTCACGGCTGCCTGGTAAACGTGCGTCCGCATAGAATCATCTCTCTTCACGATTCCTTTTTCATGCATGATCTGCATCAGTTTAAGAGTAGTTGTGTAACCAACATCTTTTGTCTGTCCCAGTATTTCATGCACTTCTCTTACCGTGGCAACACCTTTGGTCCAAAGGATCTGGAGTATCTCCAACTCGCTTTCAGTGGGTCTTATCATCTTGGGTGCCGACATAATTTACATTGATTTATGCCCCGAATATACGATTATTTTCGTAATACAAAAAAATCATAACCTTTTTTAGCAATTTTTAACAGCTATTAACAATTTGACGCTCAGGCGGTGGAAAAGTTACGCTGGGTTCTCCTTAAGGTTCAGAAATAGCAACAGTTGACTAATTTTGCCAGGTACGGCATTAAACCTTGACCTAACAGAAAAGAACCTGGATGGAAGCTACTATTATTAATTTCTGCCCAACGGGCATGCTCCCGACCACAGCTCAAACGCCCTATATCCCTGTCACTCCATCCCAAATTATTGAACAGGTTCATGAAGCCTGGTCCCTGGGCATCACGATCGCGCATCTCCACGCCCGTGAAGAGGATGAACAACCTTCTTACCGGAAACCGATCTACCAGGAAATATTTGAAGGGGTGCGCAAACACTGCCCGGGCCTGGTCATCTGTGGCAGTAGCTCAGGCCGTAATTATTCGGAATTTGAAAAAAGATCGGCAGTTATCGAATTGCAGCCGGATATGTGTTCATTGACACTGAGCTCTCTGAATTTTTATGAACAAGCTTCCCTCAATAGCCCGGACATGATCATCGCCCTGGCAGAAAAAATGAATACCTATGGCGTCAAACCCGAATTAGAATGTTTCCATATCGGCATGATCAATTATGGAAAATACCTGATCCATAAAGGCATTTTACAAGGGCCTTATTACTGGAACTTATTATTCGGGAATATTGCGGGATTCCAGGCGAACCTCCTTCAAATGGGCGCAGCCATCACTGAATTAAAAGGAAAGGAACATTATATTGCCATCGCCGGTATCGGGCAAAGTCAACTCGCCGCCAATGCGATCGCGATCGCGAATGGATATGGAGTCAGGGTGGGACTGGAAGACAATATCTGGTATGACAGGAACCGGGAAATCAAGGCTTCCAATATCAATTTGCTGAAAAGGATTCACTTATTAATGGAGATCCACGAAAGGGAATTATTCAACGCTGCGGATTTCGGTAAACTTGGATTTTACAATGCGCATACACTTGCTCGGATATAGTGAAAGCTTTATTTCAAGGATCCTGGATGCATTGGCTGACAGGGGGGAAAATGAAAGAGTAACGATCGTTACCAATATTCACCCGGAAGAAAAGATCCCTTTTATTCCCCCGGGAATACATTATAACCGGGTGAGCTGGGAAGAATGGCATTTGGATCCTGTTAAACACGCCTGCTTCCTGGGAGTCACTAAGCCCTCCGTGAAAAGGATCGTTTACGATTTTTTCAAAACACATAGAGCAGTTGAAAGAAGCAACTATGCTTCCGTCCTCCATCCCGCTTCGGTTGTTTCCAGTACGGCTGAA
>DATINK010000358.1:0-5985 GCA_035474355.1 Chitinophagaceae bacterium
TGTAGTTGCGTCGCTGACCGGGGACCTGTTTAAACCTACGATCAGTTTTTCACTGGACTTCCCTCCTTCCAGCCCCGCTGTTTCCGATCCTGAACTGGCCCTGATCATGCAAAAGATCCAGGCCAATACAAATGAATTGAATAAGCAAGTCACCTACCTGATCGTCTTCAACAGTTTTGCACCGAGTGAACTTGAATCCAACCCGGTAGATAATGGGATCAACATCAATACGATCTCGGGGATCTTCCTCAATGTGATCAGCGACCAGATCAATAAGATCTTTGGCAATTTGCTGAAGAATGACAAATACCGGATCAGTTTGAACACTTCTTTATACAACCGGAATATTATTGATAAC
Source organism: Chitinophagaceae bacterium (assembly GCA_035474355.1). Classification (GTDB taxonomy): domain Bacteria; phylum Bacteroidota; class Bacteroidia; order Chitinophagales; family Chitinophagaceae; genus DATINK01. The sequence continues at coordinate 359 of DATINK010000358.1, forward strand.
AACTCAACAAGCCTCAAATACGGGCTTGGCAGCAATGTGAATTTTTCGATCGGCCGGTCATTTTTCAATAACCGTTTTATTATCACAGCGGGCGGTGGCTTTGATGCACCACTCCAGGCTTCCAGCATTCAGCAAAGCATTCAGCTATTACCGGATGTTACATTAGAATGGCTGATCAATGAAAGCGGAACGATCAGGGCCACTTTTTTTTACCGGGAAAATTCTGATTACCTCAGCACTTCAACCAGTGGAGGACCGGGAAGGGCGCAGCGCTATGGGGGAAGTGTGACTTATCGAAAGGATGTTGATAAGCTTATCGACATTTTCAAAGGAAAGAAGAAAAAGAAAAAAGTCAAGGTTGAACCACAAACCGGAAATTGATGTTAAATGCTGGATGTTAGATGTTAAATAAAAACCTTAATAGCGCCTATCTAACATTTAGCATCTAACATCTAACATTATTGTATTTCGTGACCCAGTTTATCTCTTTTGGTTTCCAGGTATTTTTCATTATGCGGGTTAGGATGTATTTCGATCGGAATATTCTCAACGATCTCCAGGCCATAGCCGATCAAACCCACTCTTTTCTTTGGATTGTTGGTCATGAGTCTCAATTTCGTGATCCCCAGGTGACGTAACATTTGTGCACCCAAACCATAATCTCTTTGGTCGACCTGGAATCCCAGGTGCAGGTTGGCTTCCACCGTATCCAGACCCTGTTCCTGTAAGTGATAAGCTTTTAGTTTATTCAGTAACCCGATGCCCCGCCCTTCCTGGTTCATATATAATATGGCTCCCTTGCCTTCTTTTTCAACCATACGCATGGCTTGCTGAAGTTGTTCACCGCAATCGCAACGTAATGATCCCAGCATATCCCCGGTAAAACAGGAGGAGTGCACCCTGACCAATACCGGTTCATCTTTTTCCCAGTTTCCCTTTATCAATGCAAAATGTTCATGTGCGGGCGCCGCGGCTTCACCAGCACTTCTTTTTTCTGAGAAAGCGACCAGTGTAAAATCTCCGAACTGCGTGGGCATAGCCACCCTTACCACTTCTTCGATCAATGAATCGGTTTTCAGCCTGTATTCGATAAGATCTTTTATTGAAATGATCCTGAAATCAAATTTTTTAGCCACTTCAAACAGTTGAGCTAACCTGGCCATGCTCCCGTCTTCATTCATGATCTCAACCAGTACCGCACCATGAGGTGGTTTCATTCCTGCCAGTCGTGCCAGGTCTACGGCAGCTTCAGTATGTCCCGCCCGGCGAAGCACGCCCCCGGTTTTTGCTCTTAATGGAAAAATATGACCGGGCCTGCCCAGGTCGGAAGGTTTTGTATTCGGATCTACCAGTGCCTGTACTGTTTTTGCACGATCGGAAGCGGAGATACCCGTGCTGCAGCCGTGACCCAGCAGGTCTACAGATACCGTAAAGGCAGTTTCGTGCAGTGCGGTATTATTATTAACCATTAATTCCAGCCCTAATTCATCACAACGGTCCTCCGGAAGGGGGGCACAGATCAGGCCCCTGCCATGTTTTGCTCATGAAGTTGATAACTTCAGGAGTTACGTGCCGGGAAGCACAAATAAAATCACCTTCATTTTCCCGGTCCTCATCATCCACAACAATTACCAGGCGCCCGTTTTTAATATCCTCTATCGCACTTTCAATCAAATCAAACATATCGGTCGTTATTTTTACAAAGTTAGCCAATCGGGAAGTGATGGCTAAAGGCTGCCTGGGGCAGCGAAAAGGCCCGGGGTTTTGTCATTATAAAGCCTTATTTTTCAGGCTTGGATTGTTAATATTTGCCTATATTTAATTTGGAAATATTCCTTTTCTTTGCTACCGAAAACCTATCTATTATGCTTAAGAGAAAACTCTTCCTGTTTGCGCTATGCGTAATTATAAGCCAGGCCCTTTTTGCACAAGTAACTACTTCCAGTATATCCGGAGTCATTAAGACGGGTGCTGATGAGCCATTACCCGGTGCAACCGTCGTTGCGACAGACCTGCGGTCCGGAACAAAATACCAAACGATTGCCCGCGGCGGTGGTCAATTTACATTGGCGAATATGCAGCCCGGGGGACCTTATACTATCCTTGTTAGTTATGTAGGATTTGACCAGGAAAGTTATGAGGATATTTATTTAAAACTGGCTGAGAATTTCATCATGAATGGAATTCTTAAAAAAGCTGCAGGCACGCTGGAAAACGTCATTCTGACCACGAGTCGCAGGAACACAATTTTGAATCCTTCCAGAACCAGCCCGATCACGAATATCAGTCGTCGCCAGATACAACAATTGCCTACTGTAACCAGGAGTATCAATGATTATACCCGGTCCACTCCACAAGCGAATGGTTCATCCATTGCAGGGGGTAATTTCCGTCAAAACAATTTTACCATTGATGGAGCTGACTTCAATAATAGTTTTGGTATCGGTACCAACCTTCCTGCCAACGGATCTCCCATCTCCATAGATGCATTGGAAGAGATCTCTATCAACATCGCTCCTTTTGATGTCCGCCAGTCCGGTTTTATCGGTAGTGCCATCAATGCGGTAACAAGGGCAGGAACAAACTCATTTTCCGGAACCGCTTATCATTATTACAGAACACAACGTCTTCGTGGAAACAAAGTCGGGAAAGTAACTTTCTTACGTCCCGTTGAAGAGTTTGACCAGTGGGGTGGCAGTTTTGGCGGTCCACTCATCAAGAACAAACTTTTCTTTTTCATGAACTACGAAAGAGAATCACAACCCAAGAGTGTGCAGACACGTTTTGCCGCAACGGTGGCAAACCCTTTTGGAAGTGCCGCCAACATTTCACGTCCTACACGCGATTCATTGGATTATATCAGCAACTACCTGAAAGATGTATATGATTATGATACGGGTCCTTACGATAACTACACCACGTTGATCGAAAGAAGAAAATTCCTGATGCGTCTCGACTGGAATGTTTGCCCGGGTCAAAGATTCAATATCCGTTATAGCCAGGTTACTGGTGGTGAACCTTTCTCTCCCAGTACTTCGGTTACAGGATCCGGCGCTGTGGCCAATCCAACAAGGACAGATGTTACTGCGCAATGGTATAAGAATTCCAATTATTACCAGGGAGCTAATTTCTATTCGCTGGCTGCCGAGTTGAATTCTACGTTTGGAAAATTTGCCAATACATTCAGAGGAACTTATACTTACCAGAACGATTCCCGTTCTACTGACAGTAAAGTATTTCCTTTTGTGGATATCATGAGTTCAACCGGTGGTGTAGCACCTTATACTTCTTTTGGTTTTGAGCCATTTAGTTTTGGTAACCTGCGCCAGGTAAAAATGTATTCTGTCATTGATAATTTTTCTTTCCGTGTAGGTAAACACAGCTGGATGTTTGGTGGACAAATGGATTGGAGCAAAACCATTAATGGATTCCAGCGTTTTGCTACTACTTATTATCGTTTTGCTACCTGGGATGATTTTGTCACTGCAAAGAAACCTACTGACTTTGCCCTTACCTATTCTTTATTACCCGGATTTCCTCCTGTATTCTCTTCTTTCAGGTTCAAACAATGGTCACTATATGGACAGGACGAGATCGCATTCAATAAAGATTTCAGGCTTACTTTAGGATTACGCGTTGACAGATCGTCCTACCCGAGCGTACCACAGATACTCACCCACCCGCTGGTATTGGGCCTCAATTTTGAAAATGGCGAAAAACTCAATACCGGTAATTTACCCAGTGACAAAATGGTTTGGTCACCAAGACTTGGCTTTAACTGGGATCTTTATGGAAACCGTTCCCTGCAATTGCGTGGTGGAACCGGGATCTTTACAGGTAAAGTTCCTTTCGTATGGATCGTGAGCCAATCAGGTGACGGCGGTATGATCCAGATCACACAAAACTTTAATTCACCATCTACAGTTCCCGGACCTTTCAGTCCTGATCCAACGACTTATCGTCCGCCAGTGCCTCCGGTAGCCGGAACGATCGTGCCCGCTACGGTAACAGTCATGGCGCCTAATTTTAAATTCCCTACTACCTGGAAAACAAGCCTGGGTATGGATACTAAACTTCCATGGGGTATGGTAGGATCAATAGATTTGGTATATAATAGGGACGAAAACACCGCATTCTTCAGGAACCCGAACCTGCTTGCTCCGTCTCCTTTGAATGTTGTGGGTTATCCTGATAACAGGATGATCTATGGTGCAACTGTTCCGACAAGATTCATCAATACACTCAGTGCACAAGGTGTGCCTACAGCAGGCGGACCCAGTGCATTCAACCCGATCGTTCTGGATAATGGAAAGAAAGGGTACTATTTCTCTGCTACAGTGAAAATCGAAAAACCACTTAGCAAAGGCCTTTCTTTGATGGTTGCTTATACCAAATCTGTAGGTTCGAATCTCTTCGATGGTGGTGGCGACCAGCCGCTTTCTGCATGGCAGGGAACACCCACTGTTAGCGGTTCAAATTTCCCGGTATTGGGTTATGCGAATTTTGTGATCCCTGACCGCGTGGTTGGAAACCTCACATGGCGCAAGGAGTTCTTCAAACATACTGCCACATCGATCGGCCTGTTTTACCAGGGTTCTATTGATGGAAGGTTCTCTTATATATACAATGGAGACCTGAACAGGGATGGTGTGTTTAATGATCTTATCTATATTCCAAAAGATCAAACCGAGATCGACTTCGGTACAGCCAATGTAACGGTGAACGGAATTACTTATACGCCGCAGATGCAAAAGGACCTGTTCTTCCAGTATATCGAACAGGACAAATACCTGCGTGCACACAAAGGGCAATATGCTGAGCGCAATGGTGCACAGGTTCCCTGGAGAAACCAGCTGGACGTGAAATTCCTGCAGGATTTCTTTGTGAACATCGGGAAGAAAAGAAATACTTTCCAGTTCAGCGCGGATATTGTCAACTTTGGCAACCTGCTGACATCAAAATGGGGGATTGGCAAAACAATTAATAACGCGTCCATCCTGGTGTTGACATCCAACACCACTTATACTCCAGGTGGAACCGTAAAACCTGTATTTAACCTTGCCCAGGACCGCGGTAACTTTATTACGACAACATTCCGGGACAACGTAAACGTCTTTTCTACTTACTTTGTTCAGTTCGGATTGAGATACATTTTTAATTGATCGCTAACCGGTTGAATAGAAAACGTCCCGAATTACCGGGACGTTTTTTTTACCCACCCCCCAACTCCCTAAGGGGGGGATCAATTATTTATTCATATGAGTTGAAAAAGTATTACCCCCTTTAGGAGGCCAGGGGGTTAATATGAAAAAGTATTACCCCTTTAGGGGGCAGGGAGTGGAGGGTATCCCCATTTTAAAAACCCTGGCATGGCGATTCCCCAGGTAGGCACATCATGGCGGCCATTCTCGACTTCCACATAGACTACATCATTATCCTTTTCATATCCTTTCGCCTCTAATTCAGCTACCAGGTCGCGCGTGTCATCGATCGAATCGATGATTCCATTCTTATTCCGGTCACGTGTTTCATCCTTGTTACCACATTGGAAATAAAACTTCATGCCGGGCCGGTATTCGCCTTTGCGTACCTGCTGGTGCATAATGCGATGGCGGTCGTCGCTGTAT
>DATINK010000359.1:0-4526 GCA_035474355.1 Chitinophagaceae bacterium
CGATCACCTGGGTATGACTCAAAGTTGCTGAAAGGGCCAGCCTGTTCAGGAGTTGTGTGGCAATCAATCCGCCTTCTATACCGGACTTATCTCCCATCAGGCCGATCTCGTCAAATTGAAAAGGGGCACTGGTGATGGAGGCATCCAAGAAGGCAGCCATGCGGAAATGTTCATGGATATCGTCGTTTGATAAGAACCGGTATTTCAAATAAAGAGAAGCAGATTCATAACGGAAAGCACTGGTATGTACGTTTGAAAATGTTACACCCAGGTGGAGCATGATCTTTTTATTCAACCCCAGCATCGCCTGTGGATAATAACGTTGCGCAAGCCGTCCAAAACTATTGACGTGGGTATATAAATGGCTGGTCAGTTTCAGGCTCATAGAATGTGCAGGCATATTCGACGCAGGTTCAGTGAAAACATATAGTTCCTGCGAAAAAGATGGAAGAGAGATCATGAACCCCGCAAGAACTAACAATCGCTTCATAAGGTCATTTTATTCAGCCAATAATTCCTTCACCTTCATTTCAAGTTCTTTTCCTTCCAGGTCAATTGCCACCAGTTTGCCATTTTTATTTAACAGGTAGGATGTCGGTATCGCATAAATATTCCAGTTTCTTGCTACCGGTGCATTCGGTCCCCCCGGTTCATTGACCTGCAACCAGCTCACCTTGTCTTTCCGTATCGCTTTCTCCCAGTCACCTTTATCATCGTCCAGGGAAACACCAAGTATTTCAAATCCCTTTTCTTTCAATTTAGGATACAATTTCGCCAGGTGTTTATTGGATGAACGACAAGGTCCGCACCAGGATGCCCAGAAATCAAGCAATACAACCTTTCCTTTCAGCGAAGAAAGTTTGATCGTATCCCCCGCTACTGTGGGGAGCGCGATTTCAGTGGCGGGGTCGCCGAAATGTGGTTGGGTATTACCGGCTATTGTTGCCAATAGAAAACAGGCCAGTAAAAAAATGGATTTTTGGTTTATCATAGTATGTTTTTAAAAAAGGCTTCCTCCCCGGGGAGGAAGCCTGGCTACTTTCAGATCGTAACGTGATAGATCCGGGTGTTTGCCGGTATTCCATCTTTGATGCAACAGGTAGATGCTTTGCCTGTCTGGATACATTCAAGTGTCGTGGACGAACTGACTTTCTTGAAATCCCTGGCAGTCAGGAAATCCTTATCTACAATTGTCAGTATCCTCTCACCATTCAGTACCTGTTTCTCAACATTCAAAAAATGAAACTGGCTATTCCCAATCTTAATATGTTCGTCTTTTGCAATAGTCACCTGGTTAAACCGGCCTGTCAGTTTCAGGCTGCCGACTGAAAAACCCGCGTCTTCAACTGCACGCTTCAGTGCGTCGATATCGATCTCCACATTTTCTTTAAATGTGATATTGAATGACGAGTTCTTGATATCGGAACGGACAACAGCAACCGAAGCCACTTTTTGCAAGGCTTTATTAACGGCATTACTGCACATCGCGCAGGTCAGGCCGGTGGCTTGTAATGTACCTTTTGAAAACTGGCCACGAACTGAAAAGCTCAGCGTCGATATAATCAGGATCAACCATAGCTTTTTCATGATGCAGGTTTTATAAATTATTGCTGAGCAGGTTTGGACGTTTCCTTGGCTGCACCTGAACAACATGATTTTTGATCTCCTTTGCAACAAGCTTTTTCTTCACCGTTACACGCTGTTTTGTCTGATGAACAACCCGCTATCGTTTTGATACTTTTAGCAGAAGCTGTTTTCGTCAGTTCGGCTCTTAAGCCTGCAGCTACCGGTGAAAGCTTCATGGCTGCTCTTTCATACTGGCAACATTCGTCGAGGTCGTTATAGGCAGCATCTGTTGCTTTAAAATCCGGTGTATCATAACCCGCTTCAGCGATCTTTTTTTCGATTTTTGCTGTGTTGGAAGATGAACTGTTATACGAAACGGTCAATACCTTGGTTTGCTTGTCCCAAATTGCATAGGAAGCGCCGGCTTCTGTAGCGGCTTTTTCTATTTTCTTCTTACACATACCGCAAACACCCGGTACTTTCAGGGTTTCGCTTTTTGTTTCCTGGGCCACTACGGTCATGCTGATGGCAAGACATACCAGGATGGCAGAGAATATCTTCATTGTTTTCATTTTAATAATTTGAAAATAAATAATGGAAATCTGTACAAAGCGGAAAGCTCAGCAGCACTCAGATTCTAAAAACACAATTCTCTAAATAGGTGTCCTGTTTGGTCAACAGGGGTGGCGAATGATTTTGCCAGGGGTTGGAATTGTATGTGTTGATCGTCGGTAATACGATAAAATCCGAAATAATAAAGGAATTGCCCGTGGGTGCTTCAATATGATCAACCGGTACAACTTTTTGCTGGTCGACCGATAATTTCACCACACAGATCTCATCATGGCAACAACCGTGTGAACGGTGCATTTTCATTCCGCATAAACTGCACTTATTCCTTTCCTTTTCAAAAAACTTTACAGAAGCCAGTTGGTTCATGCAATAATGAAAATTGACAACCACCCCTGTCGTGAGCAGGAGGTAACAAAGGATCGTAAAGGTTGCCAGTATCTTTTTCATTAACCAGTACAAAGGTAATATAATAAATCCGGGGATTTTAGTGGCTGGAAAAGCTGTAAAGGCATTGAATGCCTGACCTTTACAAATGTTTAACTATCAATTTACAAAGCTCCAGTAAATACCCAGCCGGAGCTGTAATCCGGGGAGGACGTAACCCGGTGCAACAGGGTTATTATCAGTAAAATTGATCCCACCCAGGTTGCGGATCGTATTCAGGTTTTCCGCCCGGACAAAGGCTTTAATGGCGCGGATCCTGAAATGTAAATAAAATGAAATGTCGGGCTTGTTATATTGAATGGTTGTTTTATCCTGGAAAAAAAACATGCCCAGGACGGGTGAATAACCATCGGCTTTATAAGGTGTATGATACCTGAGTTCCAGGCCAATAGCGATATTGAGGTTCTTAAAACCGAAGCCGCCTTCGTACCCTATACGATTTCGTGTATACAGCACCGGTAGTTCTACGGGCGCCCGGCCAATGACTTTTTGTACGCAGATCTCTGTATGCCATTTGAAATGTTTCCCCAAATTGAAAGTCTTTTCAAGGGAGGCCCGGATCACATTGAATAAAGTATCGTATTGCTGCACCTGGTAAAAATGCCGCAGGTAAGTATAATTGTTGATGAGGTATAAATGTCCGGCCAGCCGCAACTGCAGGGAAGGAAGGGAATAGGCCGCCAGTATATGGGTCTTATTTTCTTTTTTCAGGTCCAGGGGAACAGGAAGAAGATAAAAGCTGCTCCGGCTTTCCAATTCAAAGGCCGGTGTGGCATTCGAATTTTCAAAGCCCAGTTGAATATAGCCGCGTTTTTTTCCTGAGAATTTTTGCAGGGTGGCTGCCACTTCAAAATCTCCTGCATTCAAACCCGTGAACCAGATCTTTCCATTAACGCCCAGGTCCCATTGCTGGTTCCGTGTCTTGTTCCGGTATTCCCCGTGCCCGATCAGGTTATAGAATGAACGTTTAGAGGAAGTGAATTCTCCCCGGAGGTTTTGTAAGGTCAACCCCAGCCGAATGAACTGAAGCTGGTTCATTTTGTCAGGGAACTGGTAGATCGAAAAGTCATTCAGTATCTCTCTCCATTTTTCAAAAAACTGAACTGTATCCTGGTTTACCAGGGTGATCCCATAATTATCATGGTAATAAGCTGAATCCGGAACATAGACATTTGTATTTCCAAAATTGGGATAGTCGAGGTAACGGAAATTGTAAGTATGGAGCTGAAAAGTATGTTCGAACCGGAGATTGGGATAAAATAAGGGGATCACCGTCGAATCCGTAACGATCGAATCTTTTTTACCCAGGTCATATTGCTGGCGCAATACAATCTGGAAGTCGCGGTATTTATTACCTGTCGTGATCTGTGTAGAAAACGGATCTCTTCCGAATTCCGGGTCGCCACCAAGGTTCGTGGGAATATTAAACCGGTCTTTGTAGACGGGATCATTCAGATAATCCTGGTCGCTCCTGATGGCTCCATTTTCCGCAGATTGCATCCTGTTTCCCAGCAACACCAGGTAATTGGTATATCGTTTTGAAACGGATTGAAACCAGGAAGTAAAAAGATAATTATAATGGGCTGTCTTCTGGTTCTTGAAAAAACCCGGGGAATTGATCAGCCTGTACCGGAAAGAAGCATTCCAGTTGGGTTTGATGTTCTGCGTATGCAGGATCTCGATGATCTGTTCTACACGGCTACCCAGGAAATAATTGATCTCTGAATAGGGCCTTGTTGTCGTATAAAACTGTGCACTTTCGATCTTCCATTTATATATATCGAAAGCATGAAAACCGGGATCCCAGCCAGCTTTCATAGAGGGGTCAAAAAAGATCGAACGGGTTGCATTCCCGAGATTACCAAGATAGATATGGGATGCGGGAATGGGATAGCGGGTGCGGAAATCAATGATAGAAGAATCCAGCATCAGCAACCTGGCTG
>DATINK010000360.1:0-9259 GCA_035474355.1 Chitinophagaceae bacterium
GTGTCATTAAGCAGTATGCCGTTGTTATATACGACCGAATCCGGCGAGACCCAAACATGTTTCCTTTTTTTGATCCAGGCTTCCCCTGTTTCATATTCTATATCATCCCGGAAATCATCCCTGTCGGATTCAGAAATGTTGACAGGCCAGTGCCTCGATATGCGCGTTGATGGAAGCAGCTGGAAATCCTTATTATCTTCAGCAACCATGAGGCTTTCGTAATTCAACCTTCAACATTTAAGAATTCTTTTTAAATAGCATCTGTTCGGTCTTCTTATTCCATTTCCCGAACCTGCCGCCTAAATAATCTTTCCACCCACGCACGACTGCCTGACTGCTTGCACGGGTATAATAACCCTTTGTGATACCCCAGGTATGAAAGAGGTGCCATAACAATTCTTTCATCAGGTAGGGATATGATTTTAGTCTTTTCCCGAACGAAAGACTTGATTTCATCCACAGAAGCCTGTTCCGGGTCATTAAGTATATCGATACAACACCGGGTGTATTGCGTGCTACGCGATGGTAAACGATGGTGCGCGGTGTCATATAAGACTTATAGCCTTTTTTTGCTAATCTGACGCACCACTCGGCTTCTTCATAATACGCGAAATATCTTTCATCGAACCCGCCCATCTCCTGCCATATTTTTGCGGAAGTGAAAAGACAACAGCCGCAGGCAAAAGCAGTCGTATGATAATCTTTTTTTTCAAGGTCTTCACGGGTATCACCAGGCGTCTTTAATAGAAATTTAGCCGTCTTGTGATCCCATGTAGCTCTTGAAAAAGATATCGTATCGACACCGGGATATTCAAGAACCAGGGGGCATAAGGCACCCACATCCGGGATTTTCTTAAAAACATCCAGAAGATGTCCGATCATATCAGCCGGGACAATCGTATCATTATTCAATAAGAGCAGGTATTCCATTCCGTCAGCGATCGCCCGCTGTAATGCGATATTATTTCCCCTGCAAAAACCTGTATTCTCCGGTTCAATGAGGACACGCGCTTCCGGAAATTTTTCCCGGAGAACACTTGCTTCCTCATTCGCTGAACCATTATCCAGCACGTATATAAATACATTGGGTTGTTCGCTCCTGTATAAAGATGCCAGGCAGGCGAGGGTATCTTCCAGCCCGTTCCAGTTTAATACAACCACAGCGATGGATGGCGTGCTCATTGATTTACATGGCGAAATGACTGATCAATAAACGATCCCAAGTCCGCAATGATGAGGATAATTGTAAAACTGCTTTCCCGTTTTCCGCGCAATATCCCTCACTGCTTTTTTTACCTCAGGGAAAGTTTCCGTATCATGAAAAATGGTACAGTCAGCATGCAGCGCTGACCAAAGACCACAATCGTAGGTAGCCTCGTAAGTATGAACGATGTCTACATGGATCAGGTCATACCTGGATTGGTCGCGGGTAATATAATCTTTATAATCGCTCCGTATGAGTTTAATATTGGGAAAGTCCCGGAGGTTGTTTTTTGTTTTCTCTAAAATATCACCATGAAATCCTGCATGAATATCCCCGGTAAAAATGTCAACTCCTGTTACTTCTTCAAAATAATTTGCAAAAACAGCGACTGAATATCCATATTCAACGCCGAATTCCAGGCATCGTTTATTGCTGGTTTCCGATTGTTGCATGATATCTTTCACGATCAGTTCCAGTCCCTTCCATGCCGAAGTGGGAACCTCGATCATCCGCGAAGGTTTTTCTTTATTTTTAGGCCTATACAATTTTATCCCCCGGAAAAGCCGGTCGCTTAAAGGCTTTAGTTTTGTTCTTATCATTCGCAATCGCCAGCTTATCCTGTTCTTTAATTGAAGTGCCATATATTTTTCTGTCTTATTACATTTTTAATTTGCCCAGGTCGTTTCTGTTCTTGATCCTCAAATAGCCTAACAACCCATTTATCTTTCCGGTCACCCATTGTCTTTCTTCTGCCTGCACCAGGAATTTCCATGCCAAGAAAAGATAGGTGAACAAGCTGGCCGGCACGATGATAAAAAGCCACCCCGAAAAATTATTGACCAGCAGCGCAAATAATACCGGCGGAACGAGTATCAAAAATGTCAGGAAATACTTGTCAGCATGATCCCGGATAGAATAAGATATACCGGCATATTTACGTGAAAACCGGAAGAAGATGTAGGAATTAAATATTTCTCTTATGCTCCATGCCATGGCAGCACCCGGAATCCCAAACCGGCTGATCAGTATCCATGCGAGGCCGGCATAGGGAATCATCTCTATCCAATACACTTTTGCGAAGAGGCTGGTCTTTCCGAAAGCCAATAATATACTGTTGGGAATAAACATGATCAGGCTAAAAAAAATGCCCAGCATAAGAATATAAAAAGGGTATATACTTTCCCTGCCGAATTCTTCCCCTGCCCAGATCGTGAAAAATGGCTTTGCGATGACGATCAGGACCATGATGATGGGAGGCGCTGTCATTAAACATCCCCGAAAAGTCCTTGAGAAAAGAGCATTCAGGTGTTCCTTATTTCCAGGGCCGAGTAGCTGTGAAAAAGCTGGTATCAATGTCTGCCCGATCGCCAGCGTAAACATGGTGGTCATATTAGCCAGTGTAAACGCTATCGAATAATAGCCCAATTCCCTGGGAGAAGTTAGCCGGGCCAATATTACTTTTTCAAAGTTTAAGATCAATATGGCAGCGCCGCCGTATAGTACGGTTCCTGCACCGAATCTCAATAAGGGTTTGACGTATTTCCGGTTAAATGATGCTGCATACAACCCGTGTAATAGTTTTCCGGAAACGATCAAATTACCAGCCAGTATGACAGCAGCCGCAATGAGTGCTACCAGCGTTGCTTCAATAATACCTCCTCCAAAGTAGAGAACCAGCGGCGTGACAAGGATCATCAGGATCTTGGTGCCACTGTTTATTAAAACACTCAGGTTCATCTTCAGGCGGGATAGCTGCGGCGTATTATACACGCCGGATATCAAGCCTAAAAAAAATGATCCGGAAGTGATCTTTAGTGCGATGGATGCCTGGTAACGTAAATGCTCCGGGGCTTTTAATAAACTACTTACGATCCAATCGGAGAACAAGAACACGGGTAACGCTATCGCCAGCCCTGAAAAAAAAGCGATGACGGAAGCTGTTTTTATTATCTCGGCTTCTTTTCCGGGATCATGGTTGCCATAAGCTTCAGATCCGTATTTCGTAGAAGCCAACCCCATTCCAAAATCCGCGAAACTGAAATAAGTCATGATCAGGCTTACCAGGATCAGCACCCCATAAGATTCCGAACCCAGAAACCTGATGACGAAGGGTGTGGCAATAAAGGAAGCGATCATGGGCATGAACTGGCCCAGCATTACCCAGAAACTCCCCTTAATAACTTTTGTGGTCATTCCCATACGAACCAGCAATCAATTATCTATAACAGGTTTTCCAGGTATTTTCCATATCCACTCTTTTCCAGTCTATCCGCCAATTGTTTTATTTGTGCCTTATCGATAAAACCATTCCTGTAAGCTATTTCTTCAATACAACCAATGCGTGTGCCCTGCCGCATTTCAATCACTCTTACAAATTCTGCGGCATCATGCAGCGATTCAAATGTGCCCGTATCCAGCCAGGCTGTACCCCTGTCAAGGATGGCTACTTTCAATTTGTTTTTAGTCAGATAGACTTTATTGACATCCGTGATCTCGTATTCGCCACGGGCAGAAGGTTGTAATGACTTTGCAATCGCCACCACCTCATTATCATAAAAATATAAGCCAGGTACGGCATAATTGGATTTGGGCTTCTCTGGTTTTTCTTCTATCGAGATGGCATTCTTTTTATCATCAAATTCAACCACCCCGTACCGGGAAGGATCGGAAACCTGGTAAGCAAACACATATCCTCCATTTACATTCACGAGTTCTTTTAATTGACCCCCCAGCCCGACTCCATAAAATATATTGTCACCCAGTATCAACGCAACTTTATCCTTACCAATAAAATCCGCCCCAATAACAAAAGCCTGTGCCAATCCGTTCGGTTGTTCCTGTATCGCATATTCGAAACGGCATCCCAACTGGCTTCCGTCACCCAACAACCTTTGAAATTGTGATTTGTCCTCCGGCGTAGTGATGACCAGTATTTCCCGAATGCCCGCCATCATTAACACCGAGAGCGGGTAGTAAATCATGGGTTTATCGTATACCGGTACCAGTTGCTTGGATATAGCCCGGGTGATGGGATATAACCGGGTACCGCTGCCGCCTGCAAGTATGATTCCTTTCATTGTTTCTTTCTGAATAAATAATTGGGATTTTTCATCACTAATTCATAGGATGGATTTCTTTTAATTTCTTTCATCAGTTTTGCACAGCTATAGGGAGATTCAAAATTTGTATCATCAAAGAAAATGAACCCGCCTTTCACTAAATATTTATCTGTATTCAAAAAGTCCCGCTTTGCAAATTCATAAGTATGATTGCCATCAATGTAGGCAAAGCAGATCCCACCTCCCAACTGGATCGTTCTGCCAAATACATCACTGACTTCCTTTTTCTTTTCCCACAGTGAAAAAAAATCATCGGAATACACTTCTATAGCATAGGGTATATTCGATTCATTAAAAAATTTCACATTTCGCTTAAACGATTCTTTTACAAAATCGCAGTAATCAGAAAACCGGATCTTCGAATTGCCTATGTATTCAGTATCTGCATTTTCCATCTCCCATTTATCCGAGGTAATGATCTTATTTTTCCGGTTGTATTTTTTTAAAAAGTGGCCGGTTACGTTTGCCGACAACCCGCAAAAGGAGCCGATCTCAATAACGGGATCATCGGTTGGAAGGTTTTTCATTGCATACTCAAAACAATGGACATTCCCGGAATGCATCATCCCCGCATTCGCATAGGTGAGCCAGGTGATCAGTTCGTCCTTTACCTCCACCTGTTTATCGAAAACTTTATGAAAATACCAGCTGATCTTACGCATGATGCCGGGATACCCTATTTTGAATATTGTTCATCGTAATATTTTTGGTAGGCGCCGCTTGTCACATGCTTCAGCCATTCGGAATTGGCAAGGTACCAATCGATCGTCTGCCTTAATCCCTCTTCAAAACTGACGCTGGGCTCCCATCCTAATTCCATACTGATCTTTGTCGCGTCAATCGCATAGCGGCGATCGTGCCCCGGCCGGTCTTTTACATAGGCGATCAACTTTTCACTGCTCCCCGGAGCCTGCCCGAGTTTTTCATCCATGAGCCGGCAAAGTAATTTGACCAGGTCGATATTCCTCCACTCATTGAACCCGCCGATATTATAGGTTTCACCATTTTTTCCTTTTTGAAAAACAAGATGCAAAGCCTCAGCATGATCTTTTACGAACAACCAGTCTCTCGTAAACAAACCATCCCCATATACCGGGAGAGGTTTCTTATTGAGAATATTGTTAATGAACAGCGGGATCAGTTTTTCAGGAAACTGGTTGGGACCATAGTTGTTAGAACAATTGGTGATCCCTACGGGTAAGCCATATGTTTCTCCATAGGCCCTGACAAAATGATCGGACGCGGCTTTTGAAGCTGAGTAAGGAGAGTTGGGTGCATAAGGAGTCAATTCAGTGAAAAAACCTGTTGGCCCAAGACTTCCATAGACTTCATCTGTAGAAACATGCAGGAATCTGTGTCCGGCATCATCTATTGCCCCCTCTTTTTTCCAATAGCGGTGCGCTGCATTCAATAAGTTGACGGTGCCAATGACATTGGTATAAACAAAATCCAGCGGAGATAAGATCGAGCGGTCAACATGACTCTCAGCAGCCAGGTGAATGACCCCATCAGGCCGGTACTCTTTGAAAATTTTGTCAACTGCCTGGGTATCGAGGATATCGGCTTTCTCGAATTTGTAATTTTTATTTTTCTCCAGGTCTGCAAGATTCTCCAGGTTCCCGGCATAGGTCAATGCATCGATATTGATGATCTTGTCCGAGGGGTGGCGGTTAACAAACAACCGAACCACATGGGATCCGATAAATCCGGCGCCACCGGTAATAAGTAAAGTCTTGCTCATGGTCGATCTGTCAGGCGGATACTTTTTTTTCCTGGTACCAGTTAAATGTTCTTCTTAATCCTTCCTCTATCAGTATCCCGGGTTGATAACCTAAGAGCTCGCTTGCTTTTTGAATGGAAGCAAGGCTATGCTGGACGTCTCCCGTACGGGCAGGTCCATGAACAGGCTTTAAGTCGCTGTTAGCAATCTTCTTTAGGTAATTGTACAATTCTATAAGACTGGTCTGCTGGCCGCAGGCAATATTATATACCTGGTTTACCGCTTTCTTTTCCTTTGTAAACATGGCAAGCAGGTTGGCCTGGACAGCGTTGTCTACATATGTAAAATCCCTGCTGTGTTTTCCATCTCCGTTTATGGTTGGCGGTTTATGTTCCATCAACGCTTTAATGAATATCGGGATGACGGCTGCATAAGCACCTGAAAGGCGCTGCCGGGGACCGAAAATATTAAAATAGCGCAGGCCGATAAACTCCATATTATAAATATCCGCAAAAACACGGGCGTAGAGTTCGCTTACATATTTTGTAACTGCATAAGGCGATAAGGGATTTCCGATCCTGTCTTCTGTTTTAGGCAGCGCTGGGTGATCCCCGTAAGTAGAAGAACTTCCAGCGTACACCACGCGCCTGATCTTTTTTTCTTTTGCCGCTGTGAAAATATTAAGCGTGCCTGTAATATTCGATGCATTCGTATTGATGGGGTCAATGATCGAACGGGGAACGGAGCCCAGCGCAGCCTGGTGTGAAATGATATCGATTCCTTCGCAGCAACGGGTACAGGAAGTATAATCACTGATATCTTCCTTTGCAAATTCAAATTTGTTATGCTTGCTGAATTCTTCTATGTTTTGTTCCGACCCGGTACTGAGGTTGTCCATCACTCTCACGAGGTCAACACGTTCATCCCCCAATAGTTTTTCAGCCAGGTTGGCACCAATAAATCCGGCCCCACCAGTAACCAGTATTCGCATTAAAAAAAATATTTTATTTTTTCCTTGCCCTCGTGAACAAACGCGTGACATCCAGCCAGGTAAGTATCTTTTCAAATAAACTCTTGGGCGGAACTTCTTCCTCATAATAACTGCCATATCCATAACCATAACCATAACCGTAACGTCCATAACCATAATAACCATACCCGGGTTTCATCTTGACATCATTGATGATGATGGAAACCTTGGGGAGTTTATTTTCCCTGTAGAATTCATCAATTAACACCACTTGTTTTTTGAATGTGTGGCCCTGGCGTACCAGGTACATGGTTGAATCTGCAAATTTGCTCAGGGTCATAGCGTCACTTACCATCCCTACCGGGGCGGTATCCACCAGGATCATATCATAGTTTTTACGCAACCAGGCAAACAGTTCTTCTACTTTTTGATCCAGTAATAATTCTGCGGGATTGGGGGGAACGGGTCCGCAACCGATCACAAATAAATTTTCAGAACCCTCCACCGGGCGGATCAATTCTTCGATCGTGGCTTTTCCTACCAGGAAATTAGTGATCCCCTGGCCCTTACTCATATTCAGACCTGAAAGTATCTTGGGTTTTCGTATGTCAAATTCAAGTATGATCGTCTTTTTGCCAGCAAGGGCGAGAACAGATCCCATATTGGTTGTCACAAATGATTTTCCTTCTCCACTGAAAGAAGAGGTGACCAGGATAACAGATTTCTCCTGTTTGTTCAGGATGTATTGCAGGTTTGACCGGATGATACGGAATTGCTCCGCCACCATGCTGCGTGTCGTCCTGTTCACGATCATCGACTTATTCGAATAGGAATGACCTATCTCACCCAGGATGGGAACGGGTGTTATTTTTTCAATATCGAAGCGTGTGGTAACCTTATCATTCAGGATCTCACCGATAAAAATGATCAATGCAGGAAGGCCCAAACCTAATAGAACGGCCAATATGCGGATCGCCCTTTTATTGGGTTTAACGGGTATGGTAGTGGCGTATGACTTGTCAATGATACTCGAATTGGAAATCGTGGAAGCCCGGGAAATGGAAGTGGCTTCTTTTTGTTCCTGCAGAAATTTATAAAGCGCCTGTAATGCATCTACCTGCCGCTTGATCACTTCTCTTTCCCGCAAACGGGCGGGCATGGAACGTAACTGCGATTCATTCTTGGAATTTCTACTTGTAAACTGGTTAATATTATATGAATAGGTCGATTTGAGATTGGCCAGGTTCTCCCGTATACTTATTCTCAATTGTTCGATCTGCGCGGTGGCCTGGACTACCTGTGGATTGTCTACCGGGATAGCCGCTTCCAGCAATTGTTGCCTGTCCAATTGTGCTTTATTATAAGCAGCGACCAGGGTATTCAGTGTGAGGTCCTCGATACCAAAGGCTGAAGGGACAAGCAAACGCACAAAATCATTGTTTTTATCCTTGAGGTAAGTATCGATCATATCCGCCATATCCATTTTCGTTCTTTGCTCAATGATCACTTTATCTCCTTCGCCCATGTTTGTTATAAAATTCCCTGATTGTACTTCGGGATCAAATATGTTGTAGGTAACCTCATAATCCGTCAATTTCCGCTGAACACTATCCAGTGCGTGACCATATACCTGGAGCTGGCTGGCGATAAATGCCAGGATCTGGTCATAGGTTTTATTTTTCTGTTCAATGCTATAATCGCCATATTCCTCCATCAGTTTGTTAATGACATCCGCTCCCATTTGGGCGTTGGTAGTTTGCATAGATATCGACAGGATACCTGTGCCGGAGGTCTTGGGAATGATCTGGAGGCTACCCGCAAACATGCCTGCCGCCGATGACGAAGGCTGCCATTTGATATTATATTCCTTGCTTATCCCGGACATCCGGATCCTGTTCACACGAAATACCCCGTTAGCATTTTTAAAAAGCTGTCCGAAAGTAAGTACCGTTTTATCGTCATTCACACGAAACTGGGTATCGTTCAGGAATTTTAATTTCAGCAAAAACACACGGAAGGAATCGGTGATCTCGAATGCCTCTACCAGGAAAGGACCCTGTTTATAAATATTCAGCGTCTTGATCTTTCCTTTTACTTCATAACTGAATTGGAGACCCAGTTTATTGACCACCCTTTCCATCAGCGGGCGCGACCGCAGGACTTCAATCTCACTTTGAATGTTAGATGAACGGCTGTTCACAAACATGTCTTCAAATTTATCGTTACGCCCGCCACTCTGGTCATTC
>DATINK010000361.1:0-2687 GCA_035474355.1 Chitinophagaceae bacterium
ATAATACAAAACCATCGTTGGCATACAGGGATTTCAAACTATCTACCTGGTGATTGATCAGTTCATTGGAACAGCTTTGCATTCTGATCACTTCCTGTGAACGGGAAATGGAGGACAAAAGCAGGGTGGCTGCGAATAACAGGAACGGCTTTTTCATGGTCTTTAGATAGAATTGGAATGCTTGCATAAATATATAAGCCTTATTGGTTTCTGACGAATTTGTAGCGTGAAATGTTCTGTTTCTGGTAGATTTTCGCAGGGATAATACGGCAAAATTAGGGCCGACGGGAGTGGGTGGGGATGCAAACAGATACAATTAAAACAAAATAATCGGATTTGGCAAGTTTTCTTGACCAAATCAGGTCATATCCCGGTTAAAATAGATGACATTGGCCTGTTGCAGGCAGGTGATAGACAGATCATTGATGCATACATGGTCCGGTAAACTGGCACAATACCAAACCACTTCGGCTACGTCTTCTGCCGTTAAAGGTTTCAATCCATCATAGATCTTCTTCGCTGTTGTCTTATCACCTTTGAAACGGACCTCCGAAAATTCTGTTTCAGCTGCACCCGGGTTGATAGCCGTTACTTTGATCCGGTGCCTGAGCAGGTCGATCCGCATACCCTGGTTCAATGCATCCACGGCATACTTGGTGGCGCAATACACATTTCCTTTTTCATAAACTTCTTTACCGGCAACTGAACCCATATTGATAATATGCCCGCGGGGAATACCGGCCGCCGTTTCATTCTTAGCCATCAATTGCGACACCGCTTTTCCCACATAAAGAAACCCTTTGACATTTGTATCGATCATCGTATTCCAGTCATTCAAATCTCCTTCATCAAAATAATCCCTGCCCAGTGCCAGTCCTGCGTTGTTGATCAGCACATCTATCTTTTTCCAGTCATCCGGGAGGTTTTGAATGGCGTTGAGCACTGCTTTTTCATCCTGCACATCAAAAGGCAGGCAGATAGCCGCTACATTGTATTTTTTTTCAAGGTCATCGGCTAATTTTTCCAGCCTGTCTGTTCTGCGACCATTCAGGATAAGGTCATAACCATGCGAAGCGAATTTGATGGCACAGGCTTCGCCGAAACCAGCAGTGGCTCCCGTGATAAAAACTATTTTTGGCATGGAAAAAATTTAATGTTTAAAGTTTAATGTTTAAAGTTAGGGAAACCTTAAACCTTAAACTTTCAACTCTAAACTATCTGATTAAAGCAACCGTCCCCTTCATGAAGATATTCCGGCCCAAATAATCCTGGGCGTTCACCATCCAGACAAAGACATCGCTGGCCTGTGCTCTTCCATTGATACGGCCATCCCAGCCTCTTCCATTTTCTGAAGTGATGAAAACGCGCTGACCCCAGCGATTGTAGATACTGAAGTAGAATATTTTCCGGATGCCCACTCCAATGGGTGCGATGACATCATTCAGGCCATCTCCATTTGGTGTAAAGGCAGAGGGGACAAATATGGAGGGATTGGTTTTGAAAACTTTGACTTGCACAAATGCGGAATCGGCGCAGCCCGCCTGGTCGGTCACAATTAGTTTATACCGTACACTATCGATCTCTGCACCATAAATGCCAACCGGATTCCGAATGGTAACATCGCTTAAGCCGGTTGGAGGACTCCAGAGATAACCCGTACCACCTGTTCCATCAAATTGTAAAGGCTCTCCCACGACAACTACAGTATCTCTTCCTGCATTTGCCCTTACTCTTGGCAATACAGTAACTTTTACGGAATCCTTTCCTGGTTTTGGACAGCCCAGCGTATCAAATACAGTTAAAGTGAATGTGGTCGTACGCGGAGGTTGTGCGACGGGATTTACAATATTCGGGTTGCTGAGAAAATTAGCCGGCGCCCAGCTAAAACTGGTTCCGCTAAATGTTCCGAATAGTTGTGCCGCTGTATTATAGCAAACGATGGTATCGGGTCCTGCATTTACAAACGGGTAGGGAACTGTAAATATCGTAACCTGGTCAACAGCACTGCAGCTACCCACTTTAGCAAGCACCTGGTAAGTGGTAGTAGTGGTGGGTGATGCAATGGGATTCTTGACAGTAGGGTCATTCAGTGAAGCAGCTGGCGACCATTGATAAGTCAGGCCATTCGAAGTGGTCATCAATTGAACCGGGTCTCCCTGGCAACTCGTTGTATCGGCCCGGACACTTAATGATACTGAATTCGTCACCCTTACCCGTACTGAATCCCTGTTGCGGCAACCACTCAGGTCAAGATCTACATAATAAACTGTTGTGGTAGAAGGATTCACTGTCGGATTGGGAATATTCGGGTTACTGATATTACTTACCGGCGTCCAGCTGAATACACCATTTCCCGCCGCCCCGAGTTGTACGGCATCCGGAACACATATTAATGTGTCCCTGAAAGCCAGGCTGATCGGTGGCTTATCGATGACGTCGACCCTGTTGGTGACTGTATCAACACAACCCTTGCTGTTTGTTACGATCAAAGTAATATCCTTTGGACCCGAATTGGGATAAGTGTATTGCGGGTTTTTAATATGTGAAGTATCTCCTGCAGTCGTTGCATCTCCAAAATTCCAGCTCCATGTATCCACCACTCCATATACCGTACTCGTTGCATCCGTAAACCTTACCGGATTGGTTACGCAAATACCGATGGAATTAAAGGCCGGGAAAAAACCGGG
>DATINK010000362.1:0-7334 GCA_035474355.1 Chitinophagaceae bacterium
CAGGAGCAATTTATTTTGAAGTTTATAATTACCCTTTGTGGCAAACCAATAGAGTGCAAATACGACAGGAAGGAAGATCGCAAAACTGATTGAATTAAAAAGCATGAGCAGCTATGGTTGATTGTTGATCGGGAATTATCCGACAAAAGCGCCGATATATTCTATGCCAACAGATACGATGATAAGACCCGCCGTCACAAGTTTTATATACGGGATCACTAAGAGATCTTTCCAGGAAAAAAGAAGGAAAACGACGAGAAAAAATTGGAAATCGAGTGTATACCGCGCACAAAATTGTATCCAGCCTGTACCCATGATGGTAAAAATAACAAACGCGATGTGTATCGTTGCAGCTATACTCCCTGTTTTAATTAACCGGGCTGCCCTGTCACCCATCTTTCTTTGGACCATGTGTTTCACGGACAGGAAAAAAGCAGGAATCAGTAAAAGAAAAAGAGGGGACCCCCATATAAAACCAAATCCTTCGGGCTCAGATTTGATCCAGGGACGATGAAGCATCACTACAGGGGGACGAATGACTTCTACAAAAAAGTTGTATGGGAAATAGTGCAATGAAAAATATCCGTACGCTTTGAAATTTTCAACAAAATACGGGTTCATCAGGTGATAGGCAAGGCCGTTTTCAAGCACATTTCCAAAGCGGGCATAATTATACCAACCATTTAAAAGACTGCAAATAATAAAAGGAAGGATGAATACAAATCCACGGATCATCCACTCTTTGAATTTCATTTTTGGATGCATCGCCATGTACAGGAAAAAGATAAAGAAGATGGAAAAAACCAGATGATTGCGGGTATATGCGGTCAATGCAAAAAATAACCCGGAAAGGATCAGCGAACCAAATTTGCTTTTTTTAGCCAGTAAAAAATAGACGGAAGAGAACAGGAACGTTTGCGCCAGGATCTGTGACACAAACCATACACCACCGTTCAGCGACATATAAAAATGAACCGTACCCAGGCCCCAGAAGATGCCGATCCATGCAAAATGTTTGTGGGTTAATGCCAAAGAAAATCTTTTTGCAAGAAGACTGCAGATTTTCATGATCAGCCAGACATTGATCATCCCAAAAAAAGAGCTGATCAGGACATCCGGCAGGTTTACTCCAAAGATGGCAACCAGTGGCATATACACAAGTGCCGGGGCGGGGGGCCAGTAGATATAATATTTATCATGATAGGCTACCAGGTCCCAATCTCCCGGCGGGTTCACGATATATAATCTCCCATGAAGAAAAGCATCGGCAAGATGTCGGAAATAATTATGGTGAGCGGTCAGGTCAAAATGATGGTGCCCGACCTTAAGAATGCCCAGATAGAAGAGAAGACAAACTACCGGAACAACAATGTAAACGATTTCAGGCCTTTTCAGTTTCTTAAGCATAGTTGATATCACACCAGGTTTTCTCGAATGCCAGGTAATTGTATATGAAAATAAGGAATGTTGTACAAGAGCCGCTGAAGCATGCGCCAGGCGGCATTTCTTTTTCGCTAGAACGCTGACTTTCAATCATCTGCTATATACATTTTAACCCGATCTGATACAGAAAAACAGGGTCCATTTGCTTACCTTTGCCCCTCTCTAAATGAACCCATTGCGCAGTTTCAAATTTTCAAATCTTCAAACCCGCCTGCCGGCTGGCAGGCTTTAGAATTACCATGAGTACTGTGAAAGTCGCCATCAACGGTTTCGGACGAATCGGACGGCTGGTCTACCGCCGGATCTATCAAATGGAAGGGATCGATGTAGTGGCCATCAATGACCTGACCAGCCCCAAAGTGCTGGCCCATCTGCTCAAATACGATAGTGCGCAAGGTCGATTTGACGCGGACGTGAAAGCAAACGAAGATTCCATTGTAGTGAATGGTGATACCCTGACCGTTTATGCCCAGAAAGATCCGGCACAGATCCCCTGGAAAAAACATGAAGTGGATGTGGTGCTGGAGTGTACTGGTTTTTTTACCGATAAGGATAAGGCCATGGCCCATATCACGGCGGGTGCCAGGAAAGTGGTGATCTCCGCACCTGCAACCGGTGAACTGAAAACGATCGTGTATAATGTTAACCATGATATCCTCGACGGCAGTGAAACGATCATTTCCTGTGCTTCCTGTACTACTAATTGTCTTGCACCCATGGCAAAAACTTTGCACGATAATTTCAAGATCGAGGTGGGAACCATGACAACGGTTCATGCATATACCAACGACCAGAACACACTGGTTGCACCTCATCCGAAAGGAGATCTCCGCAGGGCACGTGCGGCGGCTGCGAATATTGTCCCCAATTCTACCGGGGCGGCAAAAGCCATAGGACTGGTATTACCCGAACTGAAAGGCAGGCTGGATGGAGGCGCTCAACGCGTTCCCACTATCACGGGCTCACTGACAGAATTGAACACTATACTGGGTAAAAAAGTGACGGTGGAAGAAGTGAACGCCGCCATGAAAAAAGCCAGCAACGAAAGTTTTGGTTATACCGAAGATGAGATCGTGAGCAGTGATATCATCGGTATCCACTTCGGTTCCTTATTTGATGCCACCCAAACAAAGGTGGTGGCAGTAGGAGACAAACAATTGGTGAAAACCGTTAGCTGGTACGATAATGAGATGAGTTATGTGAGTCAGCTTGTTCGTACTGTTCATTATTTCGCAAAACTTATAAGTAAATAAATTGAAGATTAAGAATATCGACGGACTCTCCGCGCAGGAACTACAGGTCGCCGTAACACACGGCGCCAGGTTCGTTCATTACCCTTTTATCCTCTCTTTGATAATTGTTACCTTTAAAAGGACCTCGGGCGTTTACCTGGTAAGAGAAAATGAGAACGCTGCCATCAAGGGCTTTCCTTTTACTTTATTATCGGCCCTTTTCGGCTGGTGGGGTATTCCTTTCGGACCCAAGCATACTTTTGAAAGCATCAGGACGAACCTTCGTGGGGGAAAAGACGTTACTGAAGAAGTAATGTCTGTTGTAGCCGGTTATGTACAGTTCGAAGAAACGAAGAAAAGAAAATAAAGGCATGTCAAAATTCTCAGAGTATAATTTCAAAGGGCAAAAAGCATTGATCCGCGTGGACTTCAATGTGCCTTTGAATGATGAATGCCAGGTGGCGGATGATAACCGTATAAAAGCCACTATCCCGACAATAAAGAAGATACTTGATGATGGCGGCGCTGTTATCCTGATGAGTCATTTGGGCCGGCCAAAAGACGGTCCTTCTGAAAGACATTCCCTGAAACACCTGGTGGAACCACTCTATAACCTGCTCAACCCGGGGGCTTCGGCCAAGAAAAAACCATACAATGTTTTATTTGCAAAAGATTCGATAGGAGAGCAGGCTACCCTTACAGCAAGTATGATCAGGCCCGGTGAAGTCTTATTGCTCGAAAACCTGCGCTTTCACCGGGAAGAAGAAAAAGGCGACATAAAATTTGCTGAAAAGCTGAGTGAACTCGGGGATGTATATGTGAATGATGCTTTTGGCACTGCCCACCGGGCCCATGCATCCACCGCCATTATTGCGCAATATTTTCCCAGGGAAAAAAGAATGTTTGGACTGTTGATGGAAGCCGAAATGGCGAATGCTGATAAAGTGATGAAGAATGCAGAGAAACCCTTTGTAGCTATCATTGGAGGCGCAAAAGTTGCGGATAAGATCCCGATCATTGAAAGTTTGCTCGACAGGGCGAGCGATATCATCATTGGTGGCGGCATGGCTTATACATTCATGAAAGCGGAGGGAGGAAATATCGGGAATTCACTTTGTGAAGAAGACCGCCTGGATGAAGCCACAGAATTACTTGTAAAAGCAGAAGCAAAAGGCGTTAGCATACACCTTCCTGCTGATTCTATGATCGCAGAGAAGTTCTCCGCTGATGCAAAGATCTCAACAGCGCCCAGTCATAACATTCCCGAGGGCTGGATGGGACTGGATATCGGACCGAATGCGTGTGAACAGTTCAGTAACGTGATTCATCATTCCAAAACCATTCTATGGAACGGGCCGATGGGTGTATTTGAAATGCATAATTTTCAGCACGGAACAAAAAGTATCGCCAGTGCCATTGCCGAATCCACGCAAAAAAATGGTTCTTACTCTCTGATTGGCGGTGGTGATTCAGTCGCGGCTATCTACCAGTTCGGTTTCGCCGATAAAGTAAGTTATGTTTCTACTGGTGGTGGGGCCTTGCTGGAATATTTTGAAGGAAAAGTATTGCCGGGTATTGCAGCCATCCTGGATGAAGGCTAATCCCTATTTCCTCATTCCTTATTTCTTATTTACCATTATTATCTTATCATTCCCTCCATTACTGGTGCAGATATAAACTTTACCATCGGGGCCGATGCAAATATCCCTTAAACGTCCGTAGACATTGGTGAAATATTCATTTGTTTCCGTGATCGCATTGAAACTGCCGTTCAGCTTCATTTGGTAAAGCCTCGCGTTTTTTAATGCCACCATCAGCAGGGAGTTCCTCCATTGAGGGATCAGGTTATCATTGTAATAATCCATTCCGCATACAGCCGCAGTGGGGGTCCAGGCCTTGATAGGTTCTTTTACATTATTCGCAGTACAAAATGCCTGTTCGCCAGATCCATCACAAAATCCTCTCACATCGGGCCAGCCATAGTTCCTTCCTTTTTCAATGATATTTATTTCATCGTCCGATTCGGGTCCATGTTCTGAATTGTACATGATATTATTTGCATAGACCAGGCCCTGTGCGTTGCGGTGACCAAAACTCCAGACAGGATTACCGGGCATTGGATTATCAGATGGGATGGTTCCATCGAGATTCACTCTTAATATCTTTCCGTTGATGGCCGATACATTTTGCGGTCTTGATTGATCAGAAGCATCTCCCGTTGTAATGAATAATTTCAGGTTAGGGGTGATGAGGAGACGGCAGCCGTTATGGATGGAAGAGGCTGCAATATTGTCGATGATCGTAACCGGGCTGGTAAGCGTTGTACCATTATATATATACCGAACCACTTTTTCACGATAACCCTGCCCGTTATTATAGTCATAAGCGATAAAGACCTGGGGACTGGTTGCAAAATTGGGATGTAACACCATTCCCAAGCATCCACCTTCATTATTCGTCACCACTTCAGAAATGGTAAATACAGGACTAACAGCTCCGTTCACCGGGTTTACCCTGCTTACTCTTCCACCCCTTTCCGTCATCCAGATATAATTATCGGGTCCCCAAAGGATCTCCCAGGGATATTGCAAACCCTGGGTAAGTACCGTGGCTTCTATGGCTACTGCACCGGGGGAAGCAGGAGGCACATTTGAACTGCCGGATTTCTTGCATTGCAGGCATCCTGCCAGGGCAATGACGAGTATCCAGGATGTTTTTTTCAGGAAATTCATGATTAACCGGTTTACCGAAATATCGCCGGGAATGTTTTGCGCTAAAACCATGCCGCAGAATTAAACAATTTCTTCGGTTCTGTGTTTGGATTATGACGAAACGGGGCTTTGCCTTGGCGAACAGTCAAATGCCTTAATTTTGGAATCCATTAAAACACGCAACAATGAAAGGAACACGTAACCTTACTTTACTTATCGTCGGCGCACTGGTACTCATACTTTTTGTGTGGGGCTGTGGCGCCTATAACGGACTTGTTAAAGGTGACCAGGCGGTGAAAAAATCCTGGGGAAATGTAGAAACGAATTACCAACGCAGAACGGACCTGTACAGCAGCGTCATCAAAACGATCGAAGCTTCGGCCAACTTTGAAAAATCCTTGCTGAAAGATGTTATGGAAGCCAGGTCAAAAGCCACTTCTGTAAATGTGGATGTGAATGACCAGGCCAGTTTAGACAGATTTCAACAAGCGCAGGGCCAGTTGCAGGGCGCGTTCTCACGATTGATGGCTGTTGTAGAGAATTATCCCGACATAAAAACGACCAAAGCTTTCCAGGACTTCCAAACACAGATCGAAGGAACAGAAAACAGGATCAATGTGGCGAGGCAGGACTATAACAAATCCGTAGAAGGGTATAACCTTAAAGTGAAGAAGTTCCCCAACAATATGTTGTCCGGCATGTTCGGTTATAAAGAAAAAGCTTTTTACAAATCTGACCCAGGCTCTGAAAAGAACCCGGAGATCAAGTTTGACATCAAATAGGAGGAGCCCAATTCGTAAATCGTAATTCGTAAATCGTAATTCCATTCCCCGGATGTTCCCCTTTGTAAGAAAGAAGATCAAATTCTTTACTCCCTCAGAATCGCACTTAATTGTAAAAGCGATCCGCCATGCTGAACACCGTACGAGTGGCGAGGTAAGGGTATTTGTAGAAAGCCGTTGTCCTTTTATGGATGCGCTGGACCGCGCAGGTGAGATCTTCTATTCGTTGAAAATGGATAAAACAGAACAACGCAACGGAGTACTGGTCTATGTAGCGATGAAAGACCAGCAATTGGCTGTATTTGGAGACGAAGGGATCCATCAGAAAGTGGGAAAAGAATATTGGGAGAACCTGGTCAATAACCTGCTGCAAAGTTTTAACCACGAAAAATTTGCTGAAGGACTCAGTGAATGCATTATCAAAATAGGAGAAGCCCTCCAGTCGAATTTCCCTTACGATAAGGATACGGATAAGAATGAATTGCCGGATGAGATCGTATTCGGCAAATGACCTCATGAAGAAACTGTCATTAATATTCCTGTTGTTGATCTCTTTTTGTGCGCAGGCGCAGAACGATAAGGATATTCCTACAAGGCCCAACCCTCCGCGGCTGGTCAATGATTTTACTTCTACATTGACCGGGCCCCAGTCAGAAGCGCTGGAAAGGAAACTGGTCGCTTATGACGACAGCACGTCTAACCAGGTCGCCATTGTGATCATCCATTCACTGAATGGTTACGATATAAGTGATTTTGCATTACGTCTCGGCCGGAAATGGGGAGTAGGCGGAAAGGAATTCAGCAATGGTATCATTATCCTGGTCGCTAAAGATGATCATAAGCTTCGCATAGAAATAGGGTATGGATTGGAAGGAGCCATACCGGATGTTACTGCAAAGAGTATCAATGATAATGATCTCACACCGAATTTCAGGCAGGAAAATTATTATCGGGGCCTGGACCTCGCAACAGATGATATTTTCAAAGCAGCGGCGGGTGAATACAAAGCTCCGAAGGGTTATGGGAGTAAGAATAAAGGAAAGATCGGATTCGGTACGATACTTATCCTCCTGTTCATCTTAGTAATAATTTTTGGCGGAGGTGGAAGAAATGGCGGAATGGTTTCAAGACGCGGTTCCGCCGGATTTGGAACCGGTTGGTTTTTG
>DATINK010000363.1:0-4043 GCA_035474355.1 Chitinophagaceae bacterium
CCTGACGATAGCAGCAGTGCCATCCGGGGAGCCATCGTCGACAACGAGTACATGAAAACCTTCATTAAGATTGAAGATCGCATGCAGAATATTATTAATATTCTCCTTTTCGTTAAAGGTCGGTATGATGACTAATTTCTCCATCCGGGTGCAAACGATGAGTAACGAATTTACGATAATCGTAAAAGCGCGGCTGTTAAAAATTGTGCACAGGATCAGCTCTTTTTAAGCATGGTCCTGGTGTAGATCTCCGTGAGTTTCTGCTTGGTGTGTTGGGGAAAATCGCCTTTCATCATCCAGTCGTAGTATTGAGGCTCAGCGCGTAAAACATCGGCCACGGGACGTCCTTTAAATTTACCGAAATTAAATACCTCCACCCCGTTATCGAGAACAAATCTCCTGGCAAAATCCACGATCGGTTCTTCGCCGATCGCTTTGAGGATCGATTCGATATTATTTCCCAGGGCCGGGTATTTTTCGGTTTGTGCTTCCAGTATCTCATAAGTAGCAAGCGCATCCGCTTCTGCAGTATGAGCGCCATCCAGGTTTTTATTACAATAGAAACGGTAAGCTGCGCTGAGTGTGCGGGGTTCCAGTTTGTGGAATACGTTTTGTACGTCGACGAGTTTTCTTCCTTTCATGTCGAACTCAACTTCCACACGCAGGAATTCTTCCATTAACAGGGGAATATCAAAACGGTTTGAATTATAGCCCGCGATATCGCAACCATCCAGCATTTGTTTCAGCTCCTGGGCGACTTGTTTAAAACTCGGTGCATCTTTTACTATTTCATCTGTATAACCATGAACATCACTGGCGGCTTTGGGTATCGGCATTTCGGGGTTGATCAATTTACGCTTGATCGTTTTTGAGCCATCCGGAAGGATCTTGACAATAGCGATCTCAACAATACGGTCTGTACCCAGGTTAATACCGGTGGTTTCCAGGTCAATAAAAGCAAGGGGTTTGTTCAATTGAAGCATTGGGTAAGTGAGTTGCGGGCAAATTTAGTGATAATATCCCTCTGAAGCCAAGATATTCAGCGGTTTAGCTTGTGAAAAGCCGTCCATTCCCTACCAATATATATGTGCCGGAACAACCCTATCTTTATTACCGCAAAATATTTGGCCTATTTAACCGTTTTAACTTGCAAATACCCTAATTCAATGAAAAATAAGATCTACACAGCCATTATCCTTTTCGTAACAGCCATTGTCATAACTTCTTGTTACTCATCCCGTAAATCGGGTTGTCCGAACAATCCCCAGGCTAATTACAAGTTTAAAGGATAAGCATTACATCAGCTATTCTGCATTTTCTTCCTGAATAGTCTCACGCGCCGGCGTCGGGATATTTCTTCATTTTGTTTAACGGAAAGATAAATGGAGAATAATTCTATTTCCTGTTGTTTTCCTTTCAGTTGAAAGGAGCCCATGGTGTCTACTTTCAGATATTTGGGGATTTCCACTTTCTCTATAATAAAATCGGATACTATAAAATCTGAATTGAGATCATGGCATTTGCCCAGCATCCTCGCCGTTGTATTCAATACATCGCCATGGTAAGCGATCTCTGATTTATATTTTCCAACTTCAGATACGACCACCGAGCCTCCATGCAAGGCGCCTTTGAATTCTGGCACGCGTCCATATCTTTCCAGGTACTGGGTTTCATACCTGCGGATCTGTTTTTGGATCGCGAAGAAGGCCCGGACACATATGGCGAAGCGGATTCCTTTTTTTTGAGGCCAGGTGACTACGATCTCATCCCCTACATATTGATATACCTGCCCGAAATACCGGGCGATGGGTTCGCTGATATCATAATAATAGTCCTGAAGGAAATGACTGAATTCCAATTCACCCATTTCTTCCGCAATTTCCGTGGAATGATTCAGGTCGATAAAAAGGAATAACCTGTCTTCCTGTTTCACCTGGTGATATTTTCCGAATACCAGGTTGAAAATGGCGTCTTTTCCCAGTTTACGCTGGAGTTCATCAAGAAAATTGGATAACAATGAAATGCCCAGGGAAATACCCAGGAAATCAAACAATTTCCGGGTGGCGAAAAAATCATGAAGACTATGTGGAAATATGGTTTTAAAGGTGTTGATCTTTAATACCTGCACCAGGACCATCACAATAAAGAACAGAATCATGAACCAGAGGGTAAGCCGCAGGGTCCGGTATAATAAATAATACAAAAAGGTGCTGCGGCGATGTTTCCTCCTGAATTCTATGGAGCGGGTTTCAAAAAAGGCGATGGCCAGCCCTACCGGAACACTTACAATCAGGGAGGTCAGCAGGGCTGTCCAGTTCAACCCATAGCGCCAGAATGCATAGAATGCAAACAGGAGGATGGAGAGATAAACGATATACTGGTTTTTGCTGGCAATAAATTTTCCGCTGCCGAGCATATCAAATCCGGGTGAGACACCTTTGTCCTTGAAGGTTCCGGGAGGCGGGGAATCTGTCTTTATTTCTTGTTCATCAGCCATTGCTGATGCAAAATTACTCTTTACCGACGAGTCCCCTCCACTACTATCTCAATTCTCCGAGGAGTCTTCCCGAAGGGAGACTCGTCGGAGAATTAAAGTCCCTGCGAATTAAGATAATTCACCAGTGCCACCGTGTTCTTCTGGTTCAGTTTGCGGAGTATATTATAACGATGGACCTCAACGGTCTTGATGGAAATATCCAGTTGAATGCCGATCTCTTTCGAGGATAATCCTTTCCGGATCAGTTGCGCCACGCCGAGTTCCCTGTCGGATAAGACATTCAGATCAGGAAGGTCACCTTCTTCCTTGGCATCCTGTTGAGCGAGAATATTCCTGACTTCTTCACAGATATATTGATTCCCGTTATATACTTCAACAATGGCCGAGACCATTTCCTGCCGCGAAGAATTTTTAGTTACATAACCCATGGCCCCGACCTGGAGCATTCGCCTTGCGTAGGCGGGCATGGCATGCATAGAAACACAAATGACCTTCGTGGAACTGGAATGTTTAACGATCTTCTCGGTGGCATCAAACCCATTCATCGGTGCCATATTAACATCCATGAGCACGATATTCGGTTTTAATTTTTTGACAAGCATAACAGCTTCCTCGCCGGAGCTGGTTTCACCGATTACCTCGAAACGGGGATCACTGTTGAGAATAAAAGACCAGGACTCGCGTATCAGTTTATGATCATCGACCAGGAGAATGGTGATCTTAGACATTAATAGTGTTGGTTCGTCGGTGGTTAAGACAGTGTATCAACTATAACCGGTAAAATATGGATTTCGTCCACAAAGTTAATAATCAAACACTAATATTTACGGTAAATACTGATTGGCTAAGTAAAAACCCTTAGTAAATATGCCTATTAAATTTATGAATCACCACTACTCATTGGAAGTTCGAATCCGAAAGTGCTTCCCGATCCAATTTCACTTTTTACCCAGATTGCTCCGCCTTCCGCTTCGATCAATTCCTTTGAAATAGCCAATCCTAATCCCGTGCCACCTGCTTTTGAACCAGGCACTTTAAAAAACCTTTCAAAGACCTTTGCAGAATATTCAGAAGGTATACCCGGCCCCTGATCAGTAACTGAAAATTCAATTGTATTGCCTGATCTTTTAATCGTAACGGTAATGATGCCGTTTCCAGGAGAGTGTTTAATCGCATTTGTCAGGAAATTATTCAGCACCCAGCCCGTCTTCTCTGCATCCGCTTTCACTTTTCCTGCTTTATCTATATATTTTTTCCGGATGGAAACATTTTTCTGGCTGGCTGTCTGCATGGCCGCGTTGATGGCTGCATCTGAGATCGTTTCTGGTTTTACCTCCTTAATATCCAATTGGATCTTGCCTGCTTCCACCTGCGACATATTCAACAATTCGCTCAATATCCTTAGCATGCGTTGGTTATCCTGGCGGAGATTTTGTAATAATTCCTTTTGTTCATTGGAGAGACGGCCGGTTCTTTCATCCTCCAGAAGCTTTAAGCTGAAATCGGATGAAGCCAAAGGCGTCTTTAATTCGTGAGAAATAGTGGC
>DATINK010000364.1:0-10557 GCA_035474355.1 Chitinophagaceae bacterium
CGGAAAGTTCAATTCGAAGCTCAAGATTCTTTGACGACGGGAAGGGGATAGATACTTTTTATTCGAGGCAGATTCTCCTGATTCCATCTTTTATTTTAATTACATTAAAATTTATTATAAAGCCAACATGCTTACCGGTCAATTTTAAATGACTTAAGATTTGAGCTTCCCATAATGGATTGACCAGATCCAATGCCTTTAGTTCACAAATAATCAAATCTTCGACCATTACGTCGAGTCTCAACCCTTCATCAAAAGAAATCCCATCATAAATCACAGGTAAATAAAGCTGTCGATTAAATTTTATTAATTTTTTAGCCAGCTCATGACAAAAGCAAACCTCATATACTTTTTCAAGCAATCCCGGTCCCAAAGCTTTGTGAACCTTAAATGCACAATCGACAATTTCTTTACATAGCCATTCTTCTTGTTTTGTCAGGATATACATTTGGAAAAAATTTTAATAGCAATTAACCCAATATGCATTACCCGGCAATGAGGAAAACATCAATTTATCAGCGTTTTTTTCTTCCCGTTTTCGATTTTTTTAGATTTTCGAAGCAGCCTTACCGCCTTACCGTCTTCCCGGCTCTATTCCTTCTATAAATTAATAACTGGGTCACCTGATAAATAATCCCGAAAAACATTAATTTACAAAGAGTAAGGATGCCAATTGCTAATTGATAAATATCAATCGAAAAGAAAATTTCATGAATCCTGCCACCCGGATATTACTCTTATCCTTATTTTGGACCATATGGTCAGGAAAAAGCCATTCTCAATCTGACTACACTAACATGGTCAGCGGATGGAAAGCACAGTTTCCAAAAGAAGATGTCATTGCGGCTTCATTCAAACAGACGATCAGTTTTACCTTAAGCACTAACCCTGTCCCCGGCTCAGCCGCCGTGAACGCAAAAGTGGCCAGTGAAATAACCCTGGTGCCCGTAAAGGATTTTATCAAATTCAAAGACGGCCTGTTTTATTATGATGAAGTCACCGTGGACAATATCCATTCCGTGAATTCAAAAAATAAGGAGCTGGTTATCGAAAAACTTTGCGGCCCCTACCATGATGAAGATGTTTTCCACAGCGACACAAGATTTTGTTCAGTTGTATTCCCATTGGAAGAAAAAGGGAAAGCCTGCCATTACCGGTATGAAAACAATTACCGGGATATTAAATACATGACCTCGTTTTATTTTAATGAATCCTTACCCGTTGTGGAAGGCAGCATTGAATTCATCATCCCTTCCTGGCTGGAGATCGACCTGCGGGAATTTAATTTCAGGAATAATAATATTGAGCGAAAAGAAACAAAAGAAAACGACCTGACGCATATCACTTATACGGTGAGGAACATGCCCGCATTCCAGGAAGAATCCTCATCCCCGAATCATGCCCTGAGCCATCCCCATATTATTGCTGTGAGCAAAGCATATACACGAAACGGAGAACGGAAAGTGCTTTTTGAATCGGTCAAGGACCTGTATGGATGGTACAGTGAAGTATGTTCAGATATCGGTAACAAGCCTGCCGAATTAAAGGACAAGGTTACCGAACTGACTGCCGGGAAAACGACAGACAGGGAGAGGATCGAATCTATTTTTTACTGGGTGCAGGACAAGATCCGGTATATCGCATTTGAGAATGGGATCATGGGCTTTAAACCCGACGCAGCGCAAAATGTATATAAAAACAAATACGGGGACTGCAAAGGAAAGGCCAACCTGTTGAAAGAAATGCTGAAAGTGGCGGGCTATGATGCGCGCCTGACATGGATCGGGACTTCCGACCTTCCCTATGATTATTCTTTACCCTCCCTGGCAGTGGATAACCACATGATCTGTACACTGATCCTGAATGGCAAAAGATATTTCCTGGATGGCACTGAGCCCTTTATTGCGCTGGATGATTATGCGCAGCGTATACAGGGAAAACAAGTGCTGATCGAAGATGGCAAAAATTATATCCTCGACAGGATACCGGATTTCCCCGCGGAAAGGAATAAAGTGAAAAAGGTTACAAAGCTGACATTGGATAACGACGACCTTTCCGGCAATTCGGTAGTTGAATTCAACGGAGAATCCAGGATCATGCTGCAAAGTATTTACCAGTCCACCCGAAATGAAGAAAAGAAAAAAAGTCTTTCAGGGTTTCTCCGCCACGAGGATGATAATATTGTTATCCAGGATATGAAGACCCCTGATTTTAACGACAGGCAAAGACCCTTGACACTGAATTTTGATTTCAAAGCCCATCACCAGGTAACCCGCACGGGAAATGAATTATATGTGGTCATGGACTGGGATAAGGAATTTTCCGGCTTTGAATTCGATAATGACCGGAAGAATGATTACGAACTGAGCTATAAATATTATATCAATACACAGGCTGAGTTATCGGTCCCGGATGGTTACAAGGTCAACTACCTGCCCTCCTCCTTCAAAAAGTCAGGCCCGAATTATTCCTTTGAAGGTTCGTTTGTCAACAAAGGGAAAACGGTGATCTACAATAAAGTGATCATCATTAATAAACCGATCCTTTTGAAATCGGATTTCCAGGACTGGAATGCGTTCATCAAGGAGATCAATAATTTTTATAATGACCAGGTGGTCCTGATCAAACAATAAACGCTTTTATGAAGTATTTGCGCTACCTGTTTTTCGTAACCCTGTTTTTTAGCTCCGGGAGCATTGCCCAACCACCTGCAGACGGCCGTACGGTGAGCAAGGAATTCGCTGTATCCGAGATTCCTGAAAAATGGAAGAATGAAAGTGCGGTGATCATTGCGCAGAAAACCGAATACCAATTTAACCGCGTTGCATCCGGGAGACGATATACGACATTTATAAAGATCAATGAATTCATACATAAACGTATCAAGCTCCAGGATAAGAACTCATTGGATGAATTTTCAACCTTTTTTTATGTCACCATGGGGAAAGACGGTACGGCTGAATATCAGGTGAGCAAGCCCAATGGAAAAACGCTGAGCATCGACATGAAAAGTGCCATCGAAGAGGAAAGCGACATTCCTTCTATTTATAAACCCATTTATTACCGGCTGGGAATAAAATATTTTAAGATCGCGATCCCGGACCTTGAGATCGGTGATATCATCGATTATAATGTTCGTTCTACGATCGACTGGGATATGAAGGAAAGCGGCATTGCCTTTACTCCTTTTATTTTTTCGCTTTCCAATAAGTATCCCACCATGCACCAGGAATACCGTTTCGTCATGGTGGATGGCATGAAGGTTCGTTTCCGGGCCTTTAATGGAGCTTCCAACCTGAAATTGGATACAAAGGCTTCTATTTTTGGAGAGTCACAATCCTTTGTCGCTTATTACCTGATGGATAAGGACCGGGAAAAATCAATTGAAGAGAGATGGAACTATGACCTGAGAAATACGCCGAGTGTAAAATTCAGGGTGATCATGCTGGCGGATAACGACCCGGAATCCAAGGCCCTGGGCATGGCTTCCGTGGACAGGAGTTTCCTGGATTTTGATGATATGTACAATCAGTTTGTCGGCGCCGCCTTATACAGAACGACGACGGTCAATTCGCTGGTCGCCTATACCACCCAATATATCAGCAAGAAAAAAGAAGAGAATGTATTGAAGAATGATGGCGACATTGTTCGTGAAGCCTATTATTGTTTAAGAAAAGTTTTCCTGGAGATCTATTATAAAGGACCGGTGCATTCCGAACTGGAAAAATATATGACCGGGAAAAAATTATATAAGAAAGTCCTGAAGGCTGAAAAAAAAGATGAGACCCAGAAAGAAGAGAAGGAAGATGAAATAAGGATCAACAGCGTGATCTTTGCCACCGCTTTTCGAATGGCGCTGGCCGCACAAGGTATACAAGCTGAATTGTATGTCTACCTGCCCCGCAGCCTGGGTACCTGGCGCGACGCATTATTCCTCGAGGAACTTGATTTTGTAATGAAGGTCAGGTTGAAGAATAAAAATTATTTCCTGGAAGCCTTTACGAATTTCGACGCATTTGCCACACCCTATTCTTATCTCGAAGGCGTAGAAGGTTATAGCATCGGGTACGACGAAAAGAATAAATATTACAGGACACCGGGGCCCTCCACCAGCTTCCTGGAAAATGTCGACAAGGAAGAACATACCATCAGCTTTCCCTCTTCCATGGAAACAGTCAATGTAGAAAGGATCAGTTCCCTTTCCGGCCTGGAAAAATCTTCTAAAGTGGGTATTGCCAACCTGGACAGGAATTACCTTTCCAAAGATTTTGCAAAGTATTATGCACCACCGGAACCGAAGGGGAAGAAAAAAAAGGATGAAGAAGTGATCGATATGGAATCCACGACCGGGTACAACGACCCAGATAAAGATGAACGTGTAAAAGAAAGAAAGGAATTGTTTGAGAAGGACCTGAAGGCTGAATTCGACCTTGACAAATACGAGGATTTTGAATTGTTGAACGACGGAAGATTCGGGGATACAGCTGTCCTCCAGTTCAGGGAAAAATATTCGGTTAAAAAATTACTCAGCCGGGCGGGAAAAAACTATGTTTTTGAAATTGGAAAATTCCTGGGCGGGCAGATCAAATTGGAGCAGCGGGAACTGGAAACCAGGCAATCAGATATCTGGCTTCCCAATGCCAGGACCATCGAGAATATTATCATCCTGAATTTGCCTGCCGGTTATACGGCTGACGGGCTCAAAGAACTGGAGATGAACATCGATAACGAGAGTGGCAGTTTTATTTCAAGCGTGAAAACGGAAGGAAGCAAAGTGACGGTGACAACATGGAAAATTTATAAAAAGAATTTTGATAAAAAAGAACTCTGGCCGAATTATGTGGCTTTTCTCGAAGCGGCGTATAAATTTAGTCAGTTGCGGGTGGTATTAAAGAAGACCTGATCTATTGGACAGAAATAATTATTGATCATTAATTACTAATTTTTTTTTAAAAACCTGCTAATTCGCTTCTAACCGGGAAGACGGGAAGGCGGAAAGTCCTAATCGTATAGTATTAAACTCCGAAAACGGGAAGAAATCCATCTTCCCGTCTCCAAACTATTTTGAACTTTGAATTATATCTTCCCGCCTTACCGGCAAAAAAGCAAGATTTAAGCACTTTCAAAGCATAATAATAAATAATCAATAATAAATAATTATTCAAGAAACCTTTCTCTTAATTCGGGAATGGGAATTATACATTCATCTTTTTTCCCAAACCATTTATAACGTTTTCGGGCGACCCAATTATATATGGCATCCCTGAGAAAACGGGGAACTATGATTAAAGCGTAAAATAATTTCCATTTTCTGCCCAGTATCCTGAACATCTGCAGTACAGCATTTGAATGTGTATAAACTTTTTCTCCCTTTTGGAGAATGAATGAATTGAAATTATCGGCCGGCAAATGATATTGCTGAAGTAATGCCTGTCCTGCTTTGCCCTGCAGGCTTGCAAAAAGAATTTTTTTCTTTTTATCTCTTTTGATAATGAACTGTACGCTGCGGTTACAGAGATTGCATACGCCGTCGAAATATATAATCGGTTTTTGTTCCAGTTTATTTCCGCATTTGCTTTGCGTTGGGCTTTTTTACATAACGTTTTCCATCCTTGGCCATATCCCAGGTGGTCACCACTTCATTAATATCGGTTAAAGGTTCTTTGCCCGTATTTATTTGTTGCTTGCTGTTACGACGGAATACACGGTTAGCAGCCTGCTTGTCCTTCTTTTCGCTGGTGGAGCTGGAAAAACCGAGTTTGGGTGTCCTTTTCTTGGAGCGGCTCATAGCTCAAAGTTAGATGATAACTGATAACTCCTGCCCGACTGACGTCAGTCAGGCAGGGATAGCTGATAACATCTCTCCACTGAGATAATACATTAACACTGCGCACAGTTGCCTATATTTAGTAAAACACTAAATATGAAGATCGAACTGCAACCCGGCGAAACCAAGATTGATACCTGGACATTACTCTATATCCCACCAGGGGGAGGAAAATACAATGGTAAGCTTACGATCACGAATAAGCGGTTATTGTATGACGCGAAGTATGATGTTTCCGCAAAAGGCCTTTTATCTGAGGCCCTGTTCATCAAATGGGGAAGTGAAGGATACCTGGAGATCAATAAATCAGATATCACAGATGTGCAGACTGAAAAAAGTTTCCTGAGCAAGAAAGCGATCCTGACCTTATCCGATGGATCAAAGCATACATTCAACTATGGCGCATTGAATATTGATAAAGTTGTTGATGCTATAAAAGCAAAATAGGATTGCCGATTGCTGATTGCTAATTGCCGATTGATTCCTATCCCATATTATGAAACACTTTCTGCACGTCTTCGTCCTGTTCTAATTTCTCTATAAGCTTGCTAACATCAGCGGCTTGATCGTCATTTACAGGAACAGTAGTTGACGGGATCCATTCCAGTTCAGCACTGATAGGTGTGATATTTTTTTCTTCCAGCGCTTTTTGCATTTTCCCAAAATCATTGAAAGCCGCCCTGACAACGAGAATGTCCTCGCCATTTTCACCGGTACTTTCGCCAAGCTCTTCTAAACCGAAATCAATTAATTCCAGTTCCAGGTCTTCAGCCTGCAAACCAGCTGGATTCAGTTTGAAAACACCCATTTTTTTGAATTGGAAACTTACACTGCCACTATTGCCCAGTACGCCAGCACCTTTATTGAAAATTGATTTTATATTGGCTACTGTCCTTACATGATTATCCGTTGCTGTTTCAACGAGAAGCGCCACACCATGCGGGGCATAACCTTCATAAAGGATCTCTGCGATGTTTTCCATCTCCTTACCCATGGCCCTTTTGATGGCAGCTTCCACCCGGTCCTTGGGCATGTTCACCGCTTTGGCATTTTGCATGCATCGGCGCAGGGCGGGGTTGGTGCTGGGATCCGGGCCACTGGCTTTTACGGCAATAGCAATTTCCTTCCCGATACGGCTGAATTGCTTTGCCATCCTGTCCCAGCGCGCGAACATAGTGGACTTCCTAACCTCGAAAATTCTGCCCATATAGCCGTTTAAAAGTTTAAGAGTTTAAAGTTGACCGTACTTCGAGAACGGGTTGCAAATTTAAGCGAAACACACAAAAGAAAAACCGTCGAGTTGGAACAAGACGGTTTGACTTATATAATATTAATACTTATTTACCCGGGTTACGCAGTTTGCTTTTATAACGGCTATATCCGAAATAAATGAGTAATCCAATCAGCAGCCATCCTCCGAGACGTGCCCAGTTGGTCCAACCCAGACCGAATATCATCGCCAGGCAAACGATGATCCCGAGAATGGCAACAAGACCGACAGCCGGAGTTTTAAATCCTCTTGGAATCTCCGGATGTTTGACCCGCATGATCCATACTCCTGCACAAACAAGTATAAAGGCAAATAAAGTTCCGATACTCGTCATTTCCCCAACTATATCACCCGGAATGAAGGCGGCGAATGCGCCGACCATAATAAAAATGATCCAATTGGCTTTGTATGGAGTTCTGTGTTTGGGATGAACATCAGAAATGACCTTTGGTAACAAGCCATCCTTACTCATCGAATAGAATACCCTGGATTGTCCAAGTAACATCACCAATATCACAGAAGAGAAACCTGCCAGGATAGCCACTGTCACCATGTTGGATAACCATCCGAATTTGGGAACCCAGGCCCCATTCACAACCGACCCGCTCATATGTTCAATGGCATAAGAAACAGAAGCTTCCCTGCCGTGTGTTCTGAAATCTTCCGTACTGGCCACGCCTGTTAATACATAAGAGAAAAGAATATAAAGTACCGTGCATATGGCTAAGGAGCCGAGAATACCGATCGGCATATCTTTTCGCGGATTTTTAGCTTCCTGGGCAGCGGTGGAAACCGCATCAAACCCAATAAATGCAAAAAAGACTATTCCCGCCGCACCCAAAATTCCCATGATCCCTCCAAAATTGGTCGTAATGTGGGTTTGCGGGTTAACGTATTTAGTTGCTTCAGGTATAAATGGCGTATGATTTTCGGGTCTGATATAGCTCCAGCCTATCGCAATAAAAATGAGAACGATGGCCACTTTAAGAATGACAATGAAACTATTCACCATGGCTGACCCCTTGGTTCCACGGGTGAGTATCGCTGTTAACAATAGAATGATAAATAAAGCGGGAATATTGATGATTCCCCTATGCAGTACTTCATGGGTTGCGGGATCTATTATTTTCTCCCAGGGCGAATGGATCCATTCATAAGGTATATTGACCCCGAATATCCCCAGGAATTTATTAAAGTATTCACTCCAGGCAATACCAACAGTGGCAGCACCCACACCATATTCAAGGATTAAATCCCATCCGATGATCCAGGCAATGAATTCTCCCATCGTTGCGTAACTATAGGTATAGGCACTACCGGCTACTGGGATCATGGAAGCAAATTCAGCATAACATAAGCCTGCAAAAGCACAACCGATAGCAGCCACAATAAATCCAATGGTTACAGAAGGACCCGCATGTTGGGCAGCCGCGGCAGCTGTTCTTACAAACAGACCAGCGCCAATGATGGCACCAATGCCAAGCGCGATCAGGTTGCCGGGACCCAGTGTTCTTTTTAGGGTACCATGACCCTCAGATTGTGCTTCACCTAAAAGCACATTCATGGGCTTTTTAATAAATAAACTCATAAATGGTTGGTTGGGTTAAAATATGGGAATATTCATCGAAAATTAAGGATAATTTCCTTTACCATTCCAAATCTTTTAAGGGGCTGGTAGCCTGAACGGTAAATGTTTTTGCGGGTGGGTATTTTTTCCGATTTTCGGAGCTCTTTTGTCTAAAGGCTAATATGAAAAAAAACCGTCTCACCATCTCTATTGTCATTGCCATGGCGCTGGGTGTACTGGTAGGTTACCTGGTTCATGTGAACAGTTCTGCCGAAACCATCAAAAAGTTTTCCGATAATATTAAATTACTTACTACCATTTTTATTCGCCTGGTTCAAATGATCATTGCTCCCCTGGTCTTTTGTACCCTGGTCGTGGGTATTGCCAAACTCGGGGATCTCAAATCGGTAGGAAGGGTAGGAGGCAAAGCCATGTTATGGTTTGTTTCCGCTTCTCTCGTAAGTCTTTTATTGGGTTTACTGTTAGTAAATGTGTTTCAACCCGGGCATGCGATACAATTAAGTGTGGCTGATGAAACAGGAGCCAAAGAGCTCATCAGCAAAACACAGGAATTCTCTTTGCCACGGTTTGTGGAACACGTATTTCCCAAAAGTGTTTTCGAAGCGATGGTGAATAATGAGATCCTGCAGATCGTGGTCTTCAGTATTTTCTTTGGGGTAGCAGCCACAGCACTTCATGAATATGCCAGGCCCGTGATCCGTGGATTGGATGCTGCATCACATATTATCCTGAAAATGGTAGGCTATGTGATGAATTTTGCACCCCTGGGTGTGTTTGGTGCTATTTCAGCGGTGATCGCAGTAAAGGGATTGAAAGTATTCAGCTTTTATGGTCAATACCTGGCTTATTTCCTGATCGGTATCGCATTGCTGTGGATGATATTATTGGGAGTGGGTTATCTTATATTGAAAAAACGTCTTCGCGGATTGTTGAAAAGGATATCTCAACCCTTATTGATTGCCTTCAGTACCACAAGCAGTGAAGCCGTCTTTCCCAAACTGACGGAAGAGCTGGAAAGGTTTGGATGCAAAGACAAGATCGTATCCTTTGTATTACCGCTGGGTTATTCATTTAACCTGGATGGAAGCATGATGTATATGACTTTTGCGAGCATCGCCATCGCGCAGGCATATAATATGGATATGGACATCGGCACCCAGCTAACCATGTTGCTGGTGCTCATGATCACCAGCAAGGGAGTGGCCGGTGTACCGAGGGCATCGCTGGTCGTGGTGCTGGCAACCTGCTCTATGTTCAAAATTCCTGAAGTGGGCATCGCATTGATCTTGCCGATCGATCATTTCTGCGATATGTTCCGTACGGCTACCAATGTGGTCGGAAATGCATTGGCAACAAGTGCTGTCAGCAAATGGGAGGGTGCGCTGGCACATGGTCATCCGCATCATCACCCCGATGGACAACATGATACACATCATCATACTCAATATGAATAAGGACTAAGATTATGGGAGGGGATAAAGGATTTATACAACAATTTATCGAGTGGATCATTTTTAATGGTGGTCTCTATATCCTGCTATTGGTGATATTCGCCGAAACAGGCCTCTTACTCGGCTTTCTATTTCCCGGTGATTCATTATTGTTTGCTGCCGGCATTTATGTGG
Source organism: Chitinophagaceae bacterium (assembly GCA_035474355.1). Lineage (GTDB taxonomy): Bacteria > Bacteroidota > Bacteroidia > Chitinophagales > Chitinophagaceae > DATINK01. Next base: position 10,311 of record DATINK010000364.1, read on the forward strand.
ATGACCTGGCCAAAGAATTCTTCGGGGTGCACTGGATCATTATCATGATGATGGTCATGATAGCTTCGATATTGGGGAATATGGTAGGTTATTGGTTTGGAAAAAAGACAGGCCCCTTGCTCTATGAAAGAAAAGACACCTGGTTATTCAGGAAGAAGCACCTGGTTCGCGCAAAACAATTCTATGATAAATATGGTAAGACAACTATCTTTAACGCCAAGTATCTTCCGATCATCAGGACCTTTGC
>DATINK010000365.1:0-5877 GCA_035474355.1 Chitinophagaceae bacterium
CCTTCAACATCCACAAAAGGTATTCACGCGGGATACCCGTATTCCGGATAATGGTTGTATCGTTTCGGACTACATTCGAATCAAGGTAATGCCTGATCATGGATTTTGCTATATCCCGGGCAATGGGAGAATAGCCATCAGAAGCCTTGCCTGGGTGTTTTTCACAACTCCATAAAAGAAGGGAGCAAATAACGGTGGAAAGAAGTAGTTTTCTCATACTGCTTGTTTTGGTTATGCTAAATATACAATAAAGCGATAACCGTATTTTTTAAAACCCATAAATTTGCCTCCCGGTTTACTATTACCCTTTTTGCAACTCATTGATTAATGAAACTTTACGAAGTCAATACCTCTCAGCTAGCTAACGATTTCCTGAAGGTCAATGTGGATCTCAATAAACAGGATCCCAATTATATCCAGCCCCTGGACAAGGATGTCAATGATGTCTTTGACCCGAAAAAGAACAAGACTTTCCGGCAGGGCAGCATCACCAGGTGGGTGCTAAAGGATGAGGAAGGAAAAAATATCGGCCGTATTGCCGCCTTTACCAATAAAAAATACCGGAATAAAGGGGATGAAGTGCCGGTCGGCGGCATTAGCTTTTTTGATTGTATTAATGACCAATCGGCTGCCGACATGTTATTTGATGTTGCCAAACATTGGTTATTGCAACAAGGCATGCAGGCAATGGACGGACCCATCAACTTCGGCGAGAAGGATCGTTGGTGGGGATTATTGGTAAAAGGTTTTAATCCTCCCCTCTACCTGATGAATTTCAATCCCCCCTATTACCAGGAGCTGTTTGAAAATTATGGGTTTAAAAATTTTTATAACCAGGTCTGTTATGTCATGAGTGTTTCTGATACCCTGGCCCCACGTTGGTACCAGCGTCATGCGGATTTTGTAAAAAACCCCGACTTCCATTCCGCGCACATTAAAAAAGGCCAGTTGGAAAAATTTGCAGATGATTTTACGATCGTTTATAATAAAGCCTGGGCGGGGCACGGGGGATTGAAACAACTGGATAAAAAAGTAGTCACCAACATGTTCAAATCCATGAAACCTGTGATGGATGAAAAATTGAGCTGGTTTGTTTATTATAAAGAAGCGCCGGTCGGAATATGGATCAATATTCCGGATATCAATCAATGGTTCAGGCACCTGGACGGAAAATTCAATCTCTTTGCTAAACTGAAATTCCTTTGGTTGAAAAGGACAAAAAAATGTAACCGGTTTGTAGGGGTTGTATTTGGGATAGTCCCGGAATGGCAGGGAAAAGGCGTGGATAGTTATATGATCGTTGAAGGTGCCAATGTCATAAAAGGAAACCCGGGAGAATATGAGGTATATGAAATGCAGTGGATCGCGGAATTCAACCCTAAAATGATCAACGTGGTGGAGAACCTTACCACGAACCGAAGCCGCATACTTACTACCTACCGGTATTTGTTCGACCGCACAAAGGAATTCAAGCGACATCCCATGGTGTCCTGAAAATTTATACACAAAAGCCCCGTAATTCCCGGGCAGCCGCAGGGGTTTCTTAAATTGCGGACGGTATGGAAAAATTCATCGTTTCGGCAAGAAAATACAGGCCCCTGACTTTTGATACGGTCGTGGGCCAAAACCATATCACCACCACGCTGAAGAATGCCATTATTCACAACCAACTGGCCCATGCATTTTTATTCTGCGGTCCCCGTGGCGTAGGTAAAACAACCTGTGCAAGGATACTTTCCAAAACGATCAATTGTGAAAATCCAACAAAAGAAGGGGAAGCCTGTAATACCTGCTCCTCCTGTTTGTCTTTCCAGGAAGGGGGCTCATTGAATTATTTTGAATTGGATGCCGCTTCCAATAATTCGGTAGATGATATCCGGGAACTGGTCACCCAGGTGCGTTTTGTTCCTCAAAGCGGAAAATACAAAGTGTATGTGATCGATGAAGTGCATATGTTAAGTGCCGCGGCCTTCAATGCATTTCTCAAAACCCTGGAAGAGCCTCCGGCTTATGCCATTTTCATATTAGCCACCACAGAAAAACATAAGATCATACCCACTATCCTGAGCCGCTGCCAGATCTTCGATTTCAAAAGGATCACGCTTCCGGATACGGTACAACACCTGCAGGAGATCTGTGATAAAGAAGAGATCAAAACGGATAAGGCTTCCCTGCAGGTCATCGCGCAGAAAAGCGAGGGTTGCATGAGGGATGCGCTCAGCATTCTCGATAAGATCGTCAGTTTTACAAATGGTGAATTGACTTACAGCATTACACTCGAACACCTGAATATCCTGGATGCGGATTGTTATTTCAGGTTCCTGGAACAAATGGAAGGACAGGACCTTTCGGGAGCGCTATTACTATATGATGAGATCAACCGCAAAGGATTTGAAGGTGACCTGGTGCTAAGTGGTTTTGCTGAATTCATCCGCAACCTGCTGGTCTGTAAAGATGAAAAAGCAGCTGTCCTGCTGGAAGTCGTCGACAATTTCAGGGAAAAATATATAGCGGTTGCCGGGAAAACATCTTCTTCCCTCCTGCTCAGCGCGCTCAATGTTCTCAATGAAGCTGAAATACATTATAAAGCAGCCAGGAATAAACGGCTGCATACTGAATTAACCCTGATCAAACTTTGTTACCTCCGCCAGGCCATCGAAGTATCAGCTGACAGCAATGGCCTGAATAAAAAAAAAATAATTGAGTCGGCCAGGCCCCTCGCCTTTCGGGCCATTACTCCTTTTTCATTACAGAAACCGGTATCCACCGGTAAAAAAACGACGATGGGTTCCAGGGAACCGGTCATGGGTGCAAAACTGATTGTTGAAACGCCATCACCAGGATTGCTGGCGAATGAGCCATCTGGAAACGAAGAAGCTTATGTAAGTGAAGACCCGGTTCGGTCTATGGAAGATTCTATGCAGGAGCAAACGGGTCCTGCAAGTGCCATACGCGAAAAGACCATAGAGACCGGCAGGCTGGTAAAAGGAAATATTCCCGCACTCGACAAGATCCGCAAGCAATATCTTCCTAATGTTAATAACGGAACCATCCTGGCCAACCAACCGCTGGTACAGGAGGTATTGCAAAATGCTTGGAATGAATATATCCGGCAACTCAAACAACAAAAAAATCCTGCTGTACAGAGTTTTGAGTTTGCCCAACTCCGCGTAAATGGTGAAAATTCATTTGAAGTGATCACCACTAATAATATCGGGCAGAAATTCATTGAACAGGAAAGGGTCAAACTCTTTCCATTCCTGCACCAATTACTCGGGAATCGCGCACTTCAATTCAACGTGGTGATCGAAGAACAGAAAGGCCAGCAACCCGTAACAGAAATATCCCTGACGGCAAGGGAACAGTATCTGAAAATGGCAGAACAGTATCCCCTGGTGAAAGAATTAAAGGAACGGCTCAAGCTGGAACTGGACTATTAATCACCATCGCCTCATTCATTTCCCTTTTTATCTTAATTTCGGCGAAAATTAACCGGTACATGGCCGAAGTGATATTAATGCCCCGCCTGAGTGATACAATGACAGAAGGAGTCATTGCTTCCTGGCATAAAAAAGTAGGTGATAAGGTGAAGAAAGGCGACCTGCTGGCAGAAGTGGAAACCGATAAAGCCACCATGGACCTTGAAAGTTATAAAGACGGTACATTATTATATATAGGTGTCGATAAGGGCGGGAAACTACAGGTAAACGACCTGTTGGCTATCATTGGAGCCCCCGGTGAAGATGTTTCAGAACTTGTCAAACAAAATACCGGTTCGAAAAGCTCAGCATCGGCCACTCAGCAACCGGCATCTTCGACAGGCGCAGATGCCGAAAGTGATCAGTCACAGAAAACAGAAAAAAAAGCAACCACCGAAACTAAAAAAGAAGTCACTCAACCTTCAGATAACGGCGATGGAAGAATAAAAGCATCTCCCCTGGCTAAAAAAATGGCTGCTGAAAAAGGCATTGATATCAACCGGCTGCAGGGAACCGGCGATGGAGGAAGGATCGTAAAAGCGGATGTAGACATTCAGAAACACTCTGCCGCATCCGGTTCCTCTTCTTCCAGCCAGGAATTCCAGAAAAAAGTAGCTGCGCTTCAACCCTTCACGGCCGGTGAAGAAGGATATACAGATATTTCAAACTCACAGATAAGGAACATTATCGCAAAAAGGCTCACAGAAAGCAAATTCACCTCTCCGCATTTTTATCTCACGATGGAGATCAATATGGATAACGCGATCTCGGCACGTACGCAATTGAATGAAGTAAGCCCGGTAAAGATCAGTTTTAACGACCTGGTGGTGAAAGCTGCGGCACTGGCGCTTCGCATGCACCCGGCAGTGAATGCCTCCTGGATGCCCGCCCGTGCCGGTACGGACGGGGGTGATAAGATCCGTCGTTTCCACCATATACATATTGGTATTGCGGTTGCTATTGAAGATGGATTGATCGTTCCCGTGGTTCGTTTTGCCGATCAGAAATCATTACCGCAGATCGCTGCGGAGAGTAAAGAATTGAGTGGAAGAGCCAGGAATAAAAAACTATCACCCAATGAATTTTCGGGGAATACATTTACGATCTCCAACCTGGGTATGATGGATATCGATGAGTTCACTGCTATCATTAACCCCCCGGATAGTTGTATCATGGCTGTCGGTAAGATCAAAGAAGTGGTAGTCAGGAAGACAGATGGTTTTGGGGTAAGCAACGTAATGAAAATAACAATGAGCTGCGATCATCGCAGTGTGGATGGAGCCACAGGCGCTGCCTTTATGCAAACTTTTAAAAAATACCTGGAAAATCCGGTCATGATGCTTTTGTGAGGGTTTCCCTATACATTGATTCGTAAAGCTACTTTCCCGGTGGCTTTTTTTGTTTCCCGGAGTGGGCATGGCAGTATTCTTGATGCAGGTCAGGAGCAAGTCATCATTTCAATTATTCTTTACCCCGGTAGGTTGCAACTAAAACATCTATTGCACTGACCCGGTTAAAATCCGGCTTATGGAAGAAAGAGAAATGAATGAATTTGCATGGACAGGTTTATTCCTGGTTACGGGAACCTGTTTCCTCGGTTTCAATCAGCTCATCAGGATACTTGACGGTGGACCGGTCAGTATATTCTCTTGGGTAGGAATCAGCAGCCTGTTCATGGGATTAATACACTGGGCCAGGACAAACAAAAAAAGACCCCGTCGGAATACCCGTAAAGAATGGATAAGCTAGGCTGATCCATTAATGGGCTTCTAATAAAACGATCTTCCCATCCATCGTGGTGGCAATGACTTGTTGTGTATCCGTTACTCTTACGGTATTCACCATGGAGTTATCGATCTTATGTGCCCAGTTGATGGTTTGACTTTGAGGATCGATACTATATACAACACCACTTCGTGTTCCGAAATAAAGTTTCCCATTTTTTTCAACCAGCATGGAGGGTACATGTTCATACCCGAACCCACAATTCATTTTCCAGGCTGCATTTTGTTTATCAGGACTGGCTGCATAAGCTACGATCGTATCCTGCATTGTTTTTCCATAGATCCATTTGCCATCTGCTGATATACCGATCGATTCACGTACGGTGGCATCGTTATTTCTCCAAAGTGTTTGCCCGTTTTTGATATGAATAGCGGATATGAACCGATCCGGAGCCACTACAAACACTGCGTCATCCTTGGCAACCGGGGTACAGGAAGCCGGGGAATAATTCCGGACCGCAGAACCGTTATTCCATTTCCACAAAAGTTTACCATCATTCATATCCAGCGCATACAGGTTCCGGTCCCAGGCGCCGAAGATCACTTTATTATCATATAATAATGGAGTACAGACAACGGGTCCGTCCAGCCCCTCAAATCTCCAGCGCAGTTTT